>JAYVAS010000873.1:0-8651 GCA_043750895.1 Pseudomonadota bacterium | reverse complement strand
TCCACACCATCACGCTGACCACGGTGGACGGAGACGGCCAATCCGGCTCGGACAGCATCGTGATCCAGGTCGAGGACCCGTCCAACATCGACGACGACGGCGACGGCTACACCGAGAACGAGGGCGACTGCGACGACGCGGACGCCACCACCTACCCCGCGGCCACCGACACCTGCGATCTCGTCGACAACAACTGCGACGGGGTCGTCAACGAGCCCTACCTGGACGCCTACGAGGAGAACGACTCGGCCTACGGCTACGACTGCGGGGAGGTGGACAGCTCCTGGCTGTGGACCTCGTCGTCGCTCACCCTGTCGTCGCTGACCCTGTCCGACCCCGACGACGAGGATTGGTTCTCCTGGACCGCCGACGACGAGTACTACGACAACGTCAGCATCATCGTCACCGTCACCGGCTTGCCCGCGGCGGGCGACTACGCGCTGCAGATCTACAACCGGGACACCGGCCGCGTCGAAGACAGCGACAGTGGCTCGGCGAGCCTGAGCGTCCGGTACGACGGCGACCTCCTCGATGACGATGAGGACAACTGGGCCATCCGGCTGTACGCGAACACCTGGCCGGCCGGGAGCTGCTCGACCACCTTCACGATGACGGTGAGCTCGTAGGCTCGGAGGGAACCGATGGCCGATGAGCTGGACACGCTGAGCACGTTCCCTCTGGCCGATCGGTTCGACGCCGAACAGAGGGCGCTGGGCGGCCGCTACCGCCTGCTCGAACAGATCGGCGCGGGGGGCAACGGAACGGTGTGGCGCGCGTTGGATGGCGTGTCACGGAGCGTGGTCGCCCTCAAGCTCATCCCCGCACCGACAGAAGTGGCGGTCAACCGCGCCCGGCGCGAGTCGGCGGCCCTACGACTCGCGCAGCTCGAGGGGATCGTGCGCATCCTCGACGACTTCTCCGAAGCAGGGAACCACATCATCGTGATGACCCACGTCGAGGGACGGAGCTTCCCCGGGCACACCCGCGCCACCTGGGACGCGCTCCGCGAACCCACGTTCCGGCTGCTCGAGGCCGTCGCGCGGCTGCATCGCCTCGGCATCGTCCATCGCGACCTCAAGCCGGCCAACGTGCTCGTCGACACGAACGGGCAGGTCACGGTGGTGGACCTGGGCATCGCGCGGGGCGAGGTGATGGGCCCCGGGGGTGCCGTCGAGGCGCGGGTCGTCGGCACCCCGCGGTACCTCGCCCCAGAGCAGGCGTCCGGGGGCCCGGTCGACCACCGGGCCGACCTCTACGCCGTCGGGGTCATGCTGTACGAGGCGCTCGCGGGCGAACCGCCGTTCGCCGAGTCCCGCGACTGGCGGTCGCTCCTTCGAGCCAAGTCCACGACCGACGCCCGGCCGCTGGCCGAGCACGCGGTCGCAGCCCCGGACGCGGTGATCCGAGTGGTGGACGGGCTCCTCTCCCGGCAGGCCTCGGATCGGTTCGACTCCGCGGAGCGGGCGCTCGTCGCCCTCGGCGCGACGCGGGGTCCGGCGTCCTTTCCCTGGCTCGGCTCCCGGGAGCCCATCGAGGCGATCGTCCGCGCGGTGCGCGCGGGACAAGGGTGCGTGGTGAGCGGACCTTCCGGCTCCGGTCGTCGCCGGGTCCTCGCCGAGGCGTCGGCCGCCCTCCGGGCCGGGGGCTGGGATGACGATGCCCCGACCGGGCTGGGCGTGAGCGACGAGGGCGGGGATGTCCAGCTGTCTCCCCTCTCGGCCGCCGACCTGGTACCGCTCTTCCACGGGCCCGAGGTCGCCCTGCACCTTCCCAGCGATGCGGCCGCGGCGCTGCACGCCGCCACCGGCGGGAGGCCCGGCCGGGTGGTCGACGCGCTCGAGGCGTGGTGCGCCGACGGGGTCGCGAGCTGGCGTGGGGACCGGCTGGTGGTCACGCGGGAGGGCCTCGACCGGGTGGGCTCGGGGGTGCTCGGCGGTGGCCGGCTCCGCCGCCTGGTCGATGGCGGGGACGACGCCGGCGTGGCCGCGGAGTCGTTGGTGGTCGGGGCTGCGCTCACCCGGGACGGTTCGCCCGGCCGCGCGTTGGGGGTGCTGGCGCTCGGGCTCGGTCGGGCGCCGGAGGGCACCGCGGTCGAGCAGATCGTCACCCTCCAGGGCGAGCTCGCGCGCGCCGCGCTCGTGTGGGGTGAGGCGCTGGGCCTCGGAGTCGCTGCGGCCGACATCCTCCGTCGGCGATCGCCCCTCTCGCGGGTCTTCGCCAGCCTGTTGACGGCGTGGGCCGCGCTCGAACGGGGAGACCTGCCGTTCGCAGCCGCGCGGGTCGCCGAGGTGCCGCCCCTCGAAGACCCCGAGCTGGACAGCTACCGTCAGCTCGTGCTGGTGCGGCTGGCCCTCGCCACCGACGCCGAGCACGCCGCTGAGCTCGTCGAGCGCGCGCGCGCCGAGACCCCCCCCGACTCGGTGTTGGGCCGGCGACAATGCGAGTGGCTCGGACAGATCCGGTTTCGCCAGGGCCGCTTCGCGGACGCGGCAGGCCTTCATCTGGCCGGTGCCGAGCGGGAGCCGGTGCCGCGGCGTCGCGCCACGATGTACGTGAACGCCGGGTGGGCCTCCCTCGCGCTCCCCGACCTGGAGGCCGCCTCCGCCCGCTTCGAGGCGGCCCTCACGATCGCGCACCGGTGCCGCTTCTCGGAGATCGAGGCGTTCGCGCTGCTCGGCCTCCGGAAGGTGGGATGGCGCGCGGGCGCGACGGTGGCCCCGGACGCCGAACTCAGGTCGGCCGCGGCGCTGCTCGCCGCGCCTCGCCTCCAGGTGGAGCTGGACCTCTTCGACGCCGCGGTCGCGTGGCGCGCGGGGGACCGCGCCGAGACTGCGCGTCTGGCCGGGTCGGTGATTCAACTCGCCGGTCCGCTCGGGTACACCCGGGGGGCGCTCCTTGCCCGAGGTCTGCTCGCGGCTGCCCGAGGGGCCGGGGAGGACGCGCTGCAGACGATGACCGAGGCGGCAGAGACGGGCCTCCCGGCGCTCCAGTGGCAGGTGGCCGCCCTGCTGAGCGCAGGAGGCGCGGTGTTGCCCCGGCATTTTGTCGAGTCCGCGTGCAGGGCGGCGGGTGAGGCCCCAGATTTTCGGGAGGCCGCCCTTGCACCCCAGGAAGCGTTGTGGTACCTCTGCAGGGTGGGGAATATCGAGCCATGTTCAGCCTGATTTGGGTGATGTTGAGTTGCAAGCATCCGGTCCCGGTTCCGGAGGTCACTCCCGCTCCGACCTTGTCGTACACCGTGGGTGGCACGTGCTGCCCAATCGGCGAGGGGCCGTGGAACATCGAGAAGGGCTCGGCAGACGCCGATGGCGTGTTCACCACCTCGTCAGCTGTCATCGGTAGGATCTGGTCGTTCGACAGCTCGACCGATCTGGACGGGAGCACGTCTACGCGCGACTGGTACGAGTACGCCGAGCGGGAGGCCCCTTCCGGTACCTGGGAGTGGATGAAGTCGGGAGTCGCCTGGCGGGCCACGGTGAACGCGCCCAGCGATCAGCCGGACATCAAATGTAATGTCACCGGCTATCTGAAGTGTCAGGAGTTCGAGGTCTACACCGCCAACGTGGGCGACCCAAGCGATGAGCAGACGGCTCGGCCCGCCTCGGCCGACCGGGTCAGGCTCCCCGCCGAGTACCATGCTCCGGGCCAATACAAGGTGTGGGCCACCTTCGCCGCGGCCGGCCCGACCACGGTTGTCGGCTGGTATTTCACGAAAGTCGTTTCGGGCGTGCGGCAGGAGGTGTGGTGCTTGCCCTCGGGCTGGTCCTGGCCGAGGCGCTCGGGCGGTCAGGACGCCGTCACCTGGGTCATGCGGTGGCACGCGCCCCTGCCGGCGGCGTTGCCGACCAACATCGCCACCTGCAACGCCATCCCCGACGTGAGCGGGACGGCCAGCCTCCAGTCGAACACGATCAAGCTGTAACCCACTTTTTCTCTCGGGGGAGCTGATGCCCAATCCTCTTCGTGGGCCGATGCTCACGCCGGACCGCGTCCTGCCCGTGCCTTCCTCCGGCTCCGGGGTGGTCCAGTTCGAGCTGGTCCACGGGCTGGTGCCCATCGGGGCGTCGGTCTGGACCGCCTCGGGGTCCGCCAGCGCCCTGCTCGACCCGGTCCTGAGCGGGCTCGCAGCCATCAGTGCTCCCCATCCGACCCGGGTGTATGCCGCGTTCGACCCCGGCCAGATCGAAGCGTGGGAGGCGCTCGCGACCGGATCGGCGCTGCCGCCAGCGCGCAGCCTCAACGATTACTGGCAGGTCGACCTGCGCGCGACGCCGGCGCTCGTCGCCGAAGTGCTCGCGTTGCTCCAGCACGCGCCGGGGGTGGTCGTCGTGGCGTGGGAGGTCCCGAACTTCCGGGGCGCCGCGCCCACCCCGTCGGACGATCCCCTCGCCGTCGATCAGACCCACTTGGACGCGGGCACCGGGATCGACGCCAGATATGCCTGGACGGTCTCCGGAGGGGACGGCGCCGGGATCCGATGGATGAGCCTCGAGGAGGGGTGTTACGCGTCCCACGAAGACCTGGTCGGACCCGTCCGCCTCGCCTTCAACGATGGTTATGGCACCGGGTACTCGCCGCCCGACCGGGAGTGGCACGGGACCGCCGTGACGGCCCTGGTGTCCGGGCTCGACAATGCGTTGGGCGGCATCGGTATCGCGCCGGCGGCCCAGTGCGTTGGGTACCTCTCCCCGTGGGGGCAGGCGACGGTCGCGCGCAGCATCGGTCCGCTCATCCTCGCCTCCCTCGCGTGGTTGTTGCCGGGCGACGTCCTCCTCATCGAGCTCCAGTGGGAAGACGAGTTCGACGCCTACCCCATCGAACTCACCCCCTCGGAGTACGACGCCATTCGTCTGGTCTCGGCGCTCGGCGTGGCGGTCGTCGAGCCGGCCGCCAACGGTGGCGTCGATTTCGACACCCATGGCACGGCCAAGCCGAGGTTGGGTGCCAAGTCGGGCCTGGACTCGGGGGCGTTGATGGTGGGGGCCGCCTTCCCGTCCAACTTCAAGCCCCTGTCGAGCAGCGGGCACGGCGCGCGCGTCGACTTCTTCGCGGCGGGGGACGGCGTGGTCACCGCCGGCTCCGACAGCCCCACTCCGAGCCCGACCGACTTCACTGCGTACACCAAGCTGTTCGGTAAGACCAGTGCTGCCGCGGCGATCGTGGCCGGGGCGGCGCTCCTCGCGCAGGGGCACTACGCCGCGGGGACGGGTGGGGGCCGGCTCACCCCCCTTCAACTGCGGGGCGTCCTGAAGGTAGGCGGCACACCTTCCTTGAACGGCGCTGCCGTGGATCGGATAGGGGTGATGCCGAACCTGAAGTCGGTCTTCGGCGCGCTCGGTCTGCTCCCCGACGTCTACGTCCGCGACTACGTGGGCGACGCCGGGGACGTCCCCGCCAGCGGGATCGTGTGTCGGTCTCCGGACATCATCGTGCGCCAGGCCCCCGTGGCCAACCCGCAGGCGGCCTTTGGGGAGGGGAGCGGCACGGAGGGGCTCGACAACCTCGGGGTCGCGGTCGAGACGGGGCTCGACCACCGGGTGTTCGTCCGTGTCAGGAATCGAGGGGGCACCTCCGCCGCCACGACCGCGACGGTGTACTACGCGGAGCCCTCCACGCTGCCTACGCCCGCGATGTGGACGTTGATCGGCACGACCGGATCGTCAGTCGTCCCCGCGGACGACAAGCTCTACGTCCTCCCGGTCCTCTCCTGGCCCAAGGGATCCCTGCCGTCGCCCGGGCACTATTGTTTCGTCGCGGTGCTCGACGCCGCCGGGGACCCTGCGGCGCCTGCCCTCACCACCTTGTCGATGCCGGACTTCGCCACCTACGTGGCGTTGGTCACCGACAACAACGGCGTCGCATGGCGGAACTTCTCCGTTCTGTCCAGCTTCTTGGCCGTCCCACTGAAGTTCTCGATCGCCGGGGCGCCGGACGCCGCGCGCACGTTCGACCTGAGCTTCGTGATGCGGGTGCCCAAGGGGACCCGCGTCCGCCTCTGGATGCCCATCCCGTGGGCGAAGGTCTTCAGGGCCGGGTACGGGCTCCCGTACCAGCTGGTCGGCGGCGAAATGGCCATCGTGCTGCTTCCCGAGTCCCCTGTGCTGAGCCTCGGCGGGCTGAAGATCCCGCGCGATCTGCGCATCCCGATGGCGTGGATCCTGGAAGGGCCCGCTTCGGAGCCCGGCGACACCCTCTCGGTGCGCCAGTACTACGAACGGAGGCTCATCGGGGCGGTTCACTGGCGGGTGGAGTAGTCGGCGGCGGGCCTGCTGCCAGAAACCTCCCCAGCTCCCGCACCTCGCCCACCAGCCGTTCGAACGGCGCCCAGTCGTCGTAGGTCGCGATCGCGTCCCAGACCCCCTCGACGGCCGAGATCACCATCGTGACCGGCCCCGGACGGGTCAGGTAGGGGTCGGCGAGCTTCGCCGGTTGGGCCGGGACGTGCTCCGCCCACGCCTGCCGAAGCGCCTCGAAGCTGGGCCGCTGGTACCAGCGGGCGAACGGCCCGGCGAGGGTGGCGGGCACGCGCGCCTCACCCCCGTAGGCGTCGAAGAAGAAGCGGTCGACCGGCAGCCGGACGTCTTCCAGGAACGCGAAGGCCGCGCGGGCGAGGGTGTCGTCGGCGACCTCCCCCCGCGGCGCCAGCCCGAGCCGCCACAGGAGCTGGGCGCGCAGCGCCTCCCGGTAGACGGGCACGAACTCGAACAACGGCTCGCCGGAGAGCGGGCCGAGGATGGAGAGCGACTCGTGCAGCCGGGCGAGGTTCCACCGCAGCGCCACCGGCTGCTCGCCGT
Source organism: Pseudomonadota bacterium (assembly GCA_043750895.1). Classification (GTDB taxonomy): domain Bacteria; phylum Myxococcota_A; class UBA796; order UBA796; family SXON01; genus JAYVAS01. The sequence continues at coordinate 1,857 of JAYVAS010000873.1, read as the reverse complement.
AGGCGTAGAGGCCGGCCTCGTCGAAGTAGGCGGCGGTGAACTCGGGGTCGTAGGCGATGAGGAAGCGCCAGGGCCCGTAGTCGAAGCTCTCGCCGGTGAGGTTGATGTTGTCGGTGTTGAGGACCCCGTGGACGAAGCCGGCGACCATCCACTGCGCGGTGGTTCGGGCGGTGCGGGCCACGGTGGCGCGCAGGAGGGCTTCGGGGCCGTCCACCCCTGGGATCAGCGCCTGACCGACATAGTCGACCAGCGCCGCCATGCGGGCCCGGTCGCCGAGCGCGGCGAGGCGCTGCAGCGTCCCGATGCGGACGTGGGAGTGGGAGAGGCGCACCAGCACGCTGCCGCGGGTGGGCGAGGGCTCGTCGTTGCGTGCGAGGGACTCCCCCGTCTCGTACAGGGAGAAGCTCTTGGAGGTGTCTGCCCCGAGCGCCTCGAGCATCTCGGTGGCGAGCACCTCGCGGACGCCCCCCTTCAGCGTCAGGCGGCCGTCACCGCCTCGCGACCAGGGCGTCGTGCCGCTCCCCTTCGTACCCAGGTCGAGGAGGCGGCCGGCGTCGTCCCGGACCTGGGCGTAGAGGAACCCGCGCCCGTCCCCCAGCCGGGGGTTGTAGTGCTGGAACTGGTGACCGTGGTAGCGGAGCGCCAGGGGGCGGGGCAGGTTGTCGGGGAGCGGGGCGAAGCGGCCGAAGTGACGCTCCCACTCGGCGTCGGAGAGGTGATCCAGCCCGACGCGGGCCGCGTGCACCTGGTTGCGGAAGCGGAGGGTCAGCGACGGGAAGGCGGCGGCGGGGACCTCGTCCCACAGCTCACCGGGGCCGTGCGGGGGGCCGAGCTGGAGCACACGCGGGTCGGGACGATAGGGCATGGGGGTGCGGATCGGGCCGGATCAGCGCTTCTCCTGGTACTTGTAGAAGCCCCAGAAGTACTCCCCGGCGCTGGCGAGGGAGAAGCCGATCGACACCCACAGCAGGAGGATGCCAACGGTGTAGGTGTCGACCCCGTAGAAGTCGTAGTGCCAGAGCAGGAAGCCCAGGGCCGTGGATTGGTAGGCGGTCTTGAACTTCCCGAGGCTGCCGGCGGCGATCACCATGCCCTCGCTGACCGCAATCTGGCGCAGTCCGCCGATCGCGAGCTCGCGGGCCTCGAGGACCACCACCATCCACGCCGGGACCCAGCCGTGGGGGATCAGCATCACCAAGGTGGTCAGGACCATCAGCTTGTCGGCGAGGGGGTCCAGGAACGCGCCGGCGGCGCTCTGCAGGTCCCACTTTCGGGCCAGGTAGCCGTCGAGCACGTCCGAGAGCATCGCGACCACGAAGATGACGCACGACGCCGAAGCCTGGAACGCGTCGGGCTCGTCCCACAGGAGCCACACCACCACCGGCACCATCAGACAGCGCGCGACGGTGACGCTGTTGGGAAGGTTCCAGAATCCTTTTCGGCGGTACCAGGGGGTCACGGGGCTCATCGGCGGAGCGGGCGGGTATCCCGAAGCAGCTGGTAGAGCCCGAGCACCCGGGCGACGTAGGTCTGGGTCTCGCGGAACGCGGGGACGCCGCCGGCCTTCGAGACCGCGCCCGGCCCGGCGTTGTACGCGGCGACGGCGAGCTCGGTGGTGCCGAAGCGCTTGAGCATGTCGGCCACGAAGGCGGCCCCGCCGGTGATCGATTGCTCCGGGTCGAAGGGGTCGGTCACGCCAAGGTGGGTGGCCGTGCCCGGCATGAGCTGCATGAGCCCTTTGGCGCCGGCGGGGGAGACGGCCTGCGGGTTCATGCGGGACTCGACCACCGCCATGGCCTTGAGCAGCTCGGCGGGGACCCCGTTCCGTTCGGCGGCGGCGAGGAAGCTGCCGTCGTA
>JAYVAS010000872.1:0-1644 GCA_043750895.1 Pseudomonadota bacterium | reverse complement strand
TCCGGAGTCCCCCGATGAAGCCCGCCACCCGCGCCGTCCAGCCGCGACAGGTCCACCTGGACCAGGTCCCCATCGCCCCGCCCATCCACCCCGCGGCGTCCTACGAGGCCGACCCGGAACAGCTCACCGCGATCCTCGACGCCGCTGAGCGCGGCTTCGCCTACGGCCGATACGGCAACCCCACCGCGGCCACGGCGGAGGCGGCGATCGCCGACCTGGAGGGGGCCAAGGACGCGGTGTGGTGCGCGACCGGGACGGGCGCGATGCTGGCGACCCTGGTGGCCGGCTGCCGCGCCGGCGACGAGGTGCTGTGCGCCAACGAGATCTACGGGGGCACACGGGCGCTGCTCGAGCGGGTGGTCTCCCGGTGGGGCATCACGGTGCGCTTCGCCCCGCACCGCGAGCTCGCCGCTGGGCCCGCCACCCGGGTGATCCTCGTCGAGACCATCGCCAACCCGGCCCTCGAGGTGCCCGACCTCGCCGCCATCGCCAGCCGGAAGGGGGATGCGTGGCTGGTGGTTGACAACACCTTCGCCACGCCCATCCTCTGTCAGCCGCTCCGGCACGGTGCCGACGTGGTGGTCCACTCGGCGACCAAGTACCTGGGCGGCCATGGCGACGTCGTCGCCGGCGTGGTCGCGGGGGGGCGCGCGGTGATCGGGCAGATCCGCGACGTGGCGGTGACGCTGGGGGTGACCGGCGACCCCTGGGGCGCGTGGCTCGTATTGCGCGGCATCAAGACGCTGCCCCTCCGCATGGAGCGGCACGTCCACAACGCCGGGCTGGTCGCCAGCTTTCTCCGCGCCCGCGGCCTCGTGGTCCGTCAGGCGATGACCGCCTCCTGGCTCTCCGCGCCCGGCGGGATCCTCGCCGTGGACCTCCCCGACCGCGCCGCGGCGCTGACCGCCCTACGCCGCGTCAAGCTGTTCCGCGTCGCGACCTCGCTCGGAGACTGTCACTCGATGGTGCTGCACCCGGCGTCGACCTCGCATCGGGGCCTCGACGCCACCGCCCTCGCGGCCGCCGGAGTCACGCCGGGGACGGTGCGGCTCTCCGTCGGCATCGAGGACGTCGACGACCTCATCGCCGATCTGGCCCACGCCTTCGGCGTTCCCGGCCCGTGAGGCGCGCTCAGCGTTTGCGGGGGAGCTCGTCCCACTTCTCGAGTCGACCCCTGGCTCCGGCCACCGGGTACTTCTCCTCGTTCCGGGCGATCTTCGCTTCCACGGCGGCGCTGAGGTCGATCCCCGCGGCCTCGCAGAAGTTGAGCAGGGACACCAGCACGTCGGCCGCTTCTTCGGCGACCCGCGGCGCGCGCTCGGCGACCGGGAGCTGCCCGTCCTCACTCCAAAGGTACAGCTCCAGCAGCTCCGCCGACTCGGCGGAGAGGGCCATCGCGAGGTTGCGGGGCGAGTGGTAGCGGGCCCAATCCCGGGCGGTGTTGAACGCGCGCAGGCGGGCGCGGAGGTCCCCGAGCGGGGTGGTCTGGTCGGTCCACGGCATGGTCGACGGTAGTTAGCGCACGCGCAGCAGGGTGGCCGCGGTTCGACCCGCGGTCCACACGAGGATCTCGGCCCTGCCGTCCCCCGTGAAGTCGTGTACGAGCAGATCGGAGCCCGCGGGCACCGGCACCCCGCTGTCCCA
>JAYVAS010000871.1:0-11017 GCA_043750895.1 Pseudomonadota bacterium | reverse complement strand
ACCACCCGGTTGACCCCCCGCACCGCGTTGATGATGCGCGTGGCCATCCGGCCCAGCACCGCCCAGGGCAGCTCCACCACCGACGCGGTCATCCCGTCGGTGGAGTGGACCGCACGGATCGCGCAGGCCTCCTCGTAGGTGCGGAGGTCCCCCATCACGCCGACCGACCGCACCGGCAGCAGCACCGCGAACGACTGCCAGATCGACCGGTACAGCCCCGCGGCCCGGATCTCCTCGTCCACGATCGCCTCGGCCTCGCGGAGCGTGTCGAGCCGCGCGGCGGTGACTTCGCCCAGACAGCGGACCGCCAACCCGGGGCCCGGGAAGGGCTGCCGCCAGAGCCGCCCCTCGGAGAGGCCGAGCTCGGCCCCGAGGACCCGGACCTCGTCCTTGAACAACTCACGGAGGGGCTCGATCAGCTTGAACTGCATGTCGGCCGGCAACCCGCCCACGTTGTGGTGGGACTTGATGGTGGCCGAGGGCCCCTTGAAGGAGACCGACTCGATCACGTCCGGGTAGAGCGTGCCCTGCGCGAGCCACTTCGCCCCGGCGTACCGCCGGGCCTCGACCTCGAACACCCGGATGAACTGCTCACCGATGATCTTGCGCTTCCGCTCCGGTTCGGTGACCCCCGCCAGCGCCTCCAGGAACCGCTCGCTCGCGTCCACGACCGTGAGATCGAAGTCGGCGAACTCGGCCGCGACCGACGCCCGCTCGCCCTTCCGGAGGAGGCCGTTGTCCACGAAGATGCAGTGCAGTCGGGAGCCGATGGCCTCGCGCAGGATCGCGGCGGTGACCGACGAATCCACCCCGCCGGAGAGCGCGCAGATGACCTCGTCCGTCCCCACCTGGGCGCGGATGCGCGCCACCTGGTCGACGAGGAAGCTCCCCATGGACCAGTCCGCCGCCGCGCCGCAGATGGCGAACAGGAAGTTGCGGAGCACCTTGACCCCATCACGGGTGTGCGTGACCTCGGGATGGAACTGCAGGCCGTAGCGGCGGGTGGTCGGGTTCGCCATCGCCGCGAAGGGGCAGCCGTCGGACTGCGCCAGGGAGTGAAAGCCGACCGGCAGCGCCTCGACGTGATCCCCGTGGCTCATCCACACCGGCGAGGTGGGCGAGACCCCCTCGAGCAGCAGGTCACCGGGCCCGAGCCGGGTGATCTCGGCGGGGCCGTACTCGCGGTGGGTGGTCTGGATGACCCGCCCGCCGCCGAGGTGGGACATGAGCTGCATCCCGTAGCAGATGCCCAGGATGGGGACGTCGACGTCGAGCCACGACGCGTCGAACGCGGGGGCGGCCGGGTCGTAGACCGAGCTGGGCCCGCCCGAGAGCACCACTCCGCGGAGCCGGGGGAAGTCCCGTCGCGGCATCGTGCACGGGTGGATCTCACAGTAGACACCCTGCTCCCGGATCCGGCGCGCGATGAGCTGGGTGTACTGGGAACCGAAGTCGAGGATGAGGACGAGGTCGTGCGCGGCCATGGCGCCGACTAACCGGAAACGGCGGGGCTTCCCAACGCCCCCGCTGCCCCTACTTGGGCTTGGTCGCCAGCGCCCGACTGAACCGGCCGCCCGAGTAGGCATCGAGCTGGGAGGTGAGCTCCTGGAGACGGAGATCGTTCTTGATCTGGGTCTTCAAGTCCCCCGGGTTGAGGAGCATGTCGATCTGCAGCCGGCGACGGTCGAAGTAGATGCGGTTGACCTCGTCGAGGGCCTTGTCGCGCATCTTCACGATGTCCTGGGTCTCCGAGATCACCCGGATGCGGTCGGAGGACATCACCAGCTCGTTGAGATCCCACCGGGCCTTCACCTCGAACTTGTGGTCGATGTCGATGCCGGTTCCGGACTGGAGCGCGATCGGGTCCGAGGTGGCATCCACCGCGAGGTAGTCGTAATCGTTCCCCAGCCCGTTCCCGTAGTTGTACTTGAGCTGGAGCTGGGGGAGGGCGGCGGCGCTCTGGGCGGCCTTCATCCACGCCTCCACGTACCGGTTGTCGGTCTTGCTGTACTCGAGGACCATGTTCTGGACCTCCGAGACGTCCGGTTCGTCCTCGAAGCGCGCCATGACGTCGGCGACGGTGCGGAACTCGTTGTCCGCGGCGGAGGCGCCAGGGGCGAGGAGGAGCGTGAGGGCGAGGATCATGGGGTCGTCTCCGACGGTCGAAGGGATTGGGTGTACGCCCCGCCGGTGTAGGCGTCGAGGCGGGCGTTCAATTCGGCGAGCTGGATGATGCGGAACGCCTGCTCCCGCACCGGGGCGCCCGCACCGAGGGGGCCATCCGCGGCCAGACGGCGGCGGGCGAGCCAGGCGTCCGCGACCTGCTCCGCGAGGGTGACCCGGTAGCGGTTCAGGTCCTGCGAGACGTTGGCGGCAGCGGCGATGGGCGCGGAGGAGTCGTCCGACACGTAGACCTCGTCGCCGAGCACGTAGGTCTCCGTGTCGACCAGCTCGTCGGCGATGAGGCTCTCCAGGTCGTCGCCGAAGCTGTAGGTGATCAGCGTGTCGCACGCCCCCCAGCACAGCTGGCTGGTCAACAACAGGGCGCGGTCGTGGCCCTCGACGGTGTCTTCGGCGAAGTAGTCGGCGTCGCGCGAGGCCCGCACGGCGTAGGTGCCGGTGAAGACCAGCTTCGGGGTCATGCGGTACCCGAAGTCCCGCCCGGACAGGCTCGCCGGCGCCAGATCCAGGCCGGCGCGCGCGAGCGCGACCGCGATGGTCTCCCCGAGGTCCAGCCCCGGAAGGCCAGCGACGGGTTGCTCCTCGGCCAACACCGTGGGCGCGACGAGCTCCCACACCCCCGAGGCGGTGGCGATGACCGGACGGCGCCCGATCAGCGCCAGGTCGTAGACCCGCGGCTCGGTGAGCAGGCGGACCACCGGCTGCCAAAGGGTGCCGCCGTCGAGCGACTCCCAGACGCCGTCCTCGCGCGACGCCGCGACGAGGTGGCCCGGCTCCCCGAGGTGGACCAGACGGCTCAGCGCCGCCAGCGGCTGGCGACCCCCCATGTAGAAGGTGCTGCCACCGTCGTCGGAGCGGTAAAGCCCTTCGGCCCGGGCCACCCACAGGCCGTTCACCCAGTCCGGGTCCGCCACCACCGCCGAGAGGGGTCCCGTGCCCGGCATCGGCAGCCGGTCCCAGTGAAAGGTGTCGGATGACACGTAGAGCCCGTCATCCCCGGCCGCGTAGAGCCGCTCGCCCACCTCCGCGAGCTGCGCCACCTGGACCGCCGCCAGGGGGCCCTCGATCACGATCCAGGTCTCGCCGCCGTCGAGGGAGACGCGCACGCCGTCCCCCGCCGCGACGATGGCCGGCCCGACCCGCAAGAACCCACGGAGCTGGACGTCCCGAACCACGAGCGACCACGACTCGCCCAGATCGACGCTCCGCCACACCCCGTCCGTGCGCCCGACGAGGGCCCGGTTCGGGTCCCCCGGGTCGAACCACACCCGCGCGCTGGCGACCGTCTCGCGGAGGCCGCTCGCGTCCAGGATGACGCGGCTCGCCACGTCGGCAGCGTCGGTAGCGACGTTGCCCACGTCGGCCTCGACGTCGATGTCGGGGGTGGGGTCTTCGGTGTCCACCGCGTCGGTGGGGTCCTCCTGCTCGTCCTCCTGGGCGCGCTCGGCGTCGAGGAGGATCTCCTCGTCGGACCGGGCGTCGTCCACCTCGGAGGGGGGGAGGACCAGGCTCCAACTCGACCCGGCGTCGGGCGACCGGAACACCGCGCCTGCGGCATCGGCCGCCAGCCAGACCCGCCCCCCTCCCGGCTCCACGGCCACCGCATCGAGGGGCAGTCGGGTGGGCAGCCTGGCGCGCAGCTCCCACACGAGTCCGTCGGCGAGGGGCGTCGCGATCGCCGGCGGGGGCGGCGGGATCACCACGGGAGCAGGCGGGTCGAAGTCCTGAGCCCATACAGCGGCGGCGAGGAGCAGCGAGACGCCGAACATGACGGCGCATGGTATGCCACCGCGGCAGGCGCGTCAGCATCCCGGCACCGGACGGGTGAGATAGACACGGGAGTGTTTCCCCCGGTCCCCGCACCCGTCCTCTCCGCCCATGCCGGCTGGGCGCGCCATCGTGGCGGGCTCCAGGCGTCCCCGCCGGAGGCCGGATGAGCGCGGTGTGGTCGGCGTTGTGCGAGGCCGCTGACCGCGGGGAGCGGGTCGCGCTCGCCACCGTGATCGGGGTCGACGGGTCGGCACCGCGGGCGGCGGGCGCGCGCATGGTGGTCTGGCCGGACGGCCGCATCGTGGGGACGGTCGGCGGCGGCGAGTTCGAGCACCGGGTCATCGCCGCGGCCCTCGACGCCCTCCGTACCGGCGCGCCCCGACGCTGGGCCGTGCATCTCACCCGTGATCTGGGCATGTGCTGTGGAGGCGCGATGGAGGTCTACATCGAACCCGTCGACGTCGACGAGGACCTGGTGATCTACGGCGCCGGTCACGTCGCACAGGCGACGGCCCGCGTGGCACACGACCTCGGCTTTCGGGTCACGGTCGTGGACGAACGCGAGGAGTTCGCCACCCCCGAGCGCTTTCCCCACGCGCGCTGCATCGTCGGCGATCCCCTCCTCCACGCGCGCGCGCTCCGCACCGACCACCGGTCCTACGTGTTCGTCACCACCCACGCCCACGCGCTCGATCAGGCTCTCCTGGAGCAGCTGATCACCGGTTCGTGGGCCTGGCTGGGGCTGATCGGGAGCCGCGCCAAGCTCGCGAAGTTCTTCGTCCGGCTCCGGGTTGCGGGCGTGGACGAGGCGCTGTTCCGGCGGGTGAACGGACCGGTCGGCCTGGACATCGGCGCCGAGACCCCCGCGGAGATCGCGGTGTCGGTGGGGGCCGAGCTGGTTCGCGTGCGACGCGGCGCCGCGCAGGTCCCCCGCTCCCTGGCCGAGATCCCCCTCCCCGCTCGGGGCGGCGACGGCGTAGCCCAGGCACCTGGGTTGGCGCGCCGCCGGGGGACGCCTACTTGTTGAGCGCCTGATCCATCGCGGAGAGCAGGCTGTCGAGCTTGATCGGCTTGAGCATGAACCCGCTGAACCCCTCGCGGCGGACCCGCTCTTCGATCAGGGGCTCCCGGTAGGCGGTACAGGCGATGACGGGGACCCCCTGCATCTCGGGGTCCTTCCGCAGCATCTTCACGACCTCGAAGCCGTCCATGTCCGGCATGAGGATGTCCATGAGGATCACGCCGGGCCGGAACCGAGCGACGGTCAGACCTGCGGTGAAGCCGCTGTCCGCGACCTCGACCTCGTATCCACCGCGCAGGGTGAGGTAGTCGCGCACCATCGCGCAGAAGTCGGGCTCATCGTCGACGATCAGCACCTTGCGGGCGCCGTTCACCGGCACCGCCGGCCCCGACTCGACGCTGAGCGGGTAGTTGTGCTCGCGCGCGAACCGCGTGATGTCGTCCTGGGCGATCCGCCGGTGACCGCCTGGGGTTCGGTGCGCGGTGAGCAGCCCCCCGTTGACCCAGTTCACGACCGTCGGCGGACTCACCCCAAGCATCTTCGCGACCTGAAAGGTCGTGAAATACGTCGGACCGAGCCGTTCGCTGCGCTTACGAGCCATCGGGAATCACCCTCCCGCTTCGGGCGGAGACCACCATCCCCACCACCCGCTCCAGTCCTCTACTCCGATGTCGCATCGTCGTCACTATTAAAAATCCATGTGCGCCCCGCCCGGTACCGGGGCGGTCCGCTGTCTCTCCCGGCCCAGGGCGCCGGTGGCCCGGGCGCAGGAGCTGGTCAGTCCATGATCCGGAACCGGAAGAAGGTCTCGCCGATGATGACCTCTTCCCCGCCGAACAGCCGCCGGTCGGTGATGAGGTCCCCGTTGACGAGGGTTCCGTTCGAGGACTTCACGTCCTCGATGTAGAAGTTGTTCCCGCGGCGGAACAGCTTGCAGTGGTAGCGGGACACCTTGGAGTCCGCCTTGATCTGGATGTCGTTCTCGCGCCCGCGCCCGATGGTGAGCGTGTCGTTCGTGAACGGGTAGATCTGCTCGTCCGCGGTCCCCTCCTGGTAGAGGAGGAGCGCCTTGCGCGACTGCTCCTGGCGGTGGTCGGCTTGCCGCGGCTCGTCGGCCGCGATCTCCGGCTCGACCTCGGGAGGGGAGCCGAGCACCTCGTCTCCGAACCCGAACTGGACATCGGCGCTGGGGCCGTCGCCGGCCTCTTCGACGATCTCGGAGGTCTCAATCGCGATGTCTTCGTCGGCCGACCCGCGGTTCTGCGCGTCGCCGCCGAAGATGGCGGAGATGTCGTCCTTGATGTCGGTGCGGGAGGTATGGGGCCCGACCGGCTCGGGGAGCGACTCGCCGGGCGAACCGAAGTCCACGTCGATCTCGATCGCAGCCGCGGCACCGATCGCTTCGACGGGCGTGTCCTCTCCGACCGCCTCGAGCTCGGGTTCGGGCTCGGGGGCCGCGACCGGTTCCGGCACGACCACCACGGCCTCTTCCTTCGCCTTCCGCTTCTCCGCCTTGGTCAGTTCCTTCGCCGGCTCGGGCTTGGCCACCTCGACGGGGGGCGCCTTCACCGGCTCAGGTTTTGGGGTCTCCGCCTTCGCCGCCTCCGCAACCACGGCGTGCCCGGCACCCTGTGCCACGGCGTTCCACTTTTCGAAGGCGCCACTCAGCTCCTCGAGCTCGGAGTCGACGACGCCGATCCGCGCGTTCGCGGTGTTCAGCCGATCGCGGAGCGCGCCGGCCGCCTGCTCGAAGTCCGCCTCGTTCAGCTCCCCGATCGCGAGGCGGAGCTCGAACTCCTGAACTTCCTCGTCGAGCCCACCCTTGGTGTCGAGGATGCCGGCCTTTTCGGCGCGCAGTGCGCCCATGAGACCGTTCAGCTCGGGGACCAGGGGTTGTACCTGTTCGGCGACCGACGCCGCCTTCTCCGAGTGGTCCTTGACCACCTTGTCGATGACATTGGAGGCGAACTTGCCAGACGCCAACTGGGCGCGGGCACGGTCGATGAATCCACGGTGCGTCTCGTACCGAGCGACGAGATCGTTCAGCGTGCCGAGCAGCTGAGCCTTGTCCATGTGCAGAAGCTCCTTGAGGACACAACAGCGAGGGAGCACCCCGAACGGGTGCCAGAGCCGCCGTTGATAGTACCCCGGGGGGGCCGCTGTCAACCCGTCCACCACCGAAACGCAGAACGGCAGGGTTCTGTCAGTAGTAGCCGTCGGAGCCGGTCGGACTCGCGGCGTAGTTCTGGAAAAGGGTGAACTGCCCCAAGAACGCCAGCTTCACCTTTCCAATCGGTCCACTTCGCTGCTTCGCGATGATGATCTACGCGATGCCCTTCTCGGGCGAGTCGGGGTTGTAGACCTCGTCTCGATAGATGAAGAGAATCACGTCGGCGTCCTGCTCGATGGCGCCAGATTCGCGCAGGTCGGAGGGCATCGGCCGTTTGTCGGTGCGCGACTCCAGCGAACGATTGAGCTGGGAGAGCGCTATCACGGGTACCTGTAGGTCCTTCGCGAGGATTTTCAGCCCGCGGGAGATCGCGCTCACCGCGTTCTCGCGGGACTCCTTCGCACCACCGCTCCCTTGCATGAGCTGCAGGTAGTCGATGACGATCAACCCGAGATTGGGGCACTCGCTGCGCAGCCGGCGGGCCTTCGAGCGGAGCTGGGCGATGGTGAGGCCTGGGGTGTCGTCGATGAAGAACGGGAGGCTGTGCAGGTGGTCGGCCGCCTCGCCCAGGCGGCGCCAATCGTCGACGTCCAACGCGCCCGTGCGCACCCGGGTGGCGTCGACCCGGGCGTGCGCGCAGAGGAGGCGGGTGGCGAGCTGCTGGCGCGACATCTCCATCGAGAAGATGCCCACCCCCACGCCGTCCTTCAGGGCCGCGTTCAGCCCGATGTTGAGCGCGAACGCGGTCTTCCCCATCGCCGGACGGGCCGCGAGGATGAGCAGGTCGGTCTTGTGGAGGCCGGACAGCATGCGGTCGAGGTCGACGAACCCGGTGGTGGTCCCGGTGACGTCGCCGGGCGTGGCGGCGCGCTCCTCGATGGCGCGCATCTGCTCGTCAAGCACCAGCGAGAGCTGGTGCCAGTCCCGTGCCCCCGAAAGTTGGGACACGTCGAAGATGCGCTTCTCGGCGCCGTCGAGGAGCGTGGCGAGATCACTGGCGCCGTCCTGGACCTCCTCGGCGATCGACTGGGCAGCCTCCAGCAGCCGCCGCCGGACGGCGTGCTCGCGCACCCGCGTGGCGTAGACGTGGAGGTTGTCCACCGACGGGCAGGAGGACGGCAGGCCGGCCAGGTAGGCCGCGCCTCCGAAGTCCTCCGACTCCCCGCGCCGCTCGACCTCGTCGAGGAGGGACACGATGTCCACGGCTCCCTGCGCGCCCTGGAGATCCACCAGGAGCTGAAACAGGGCCCGGTGGTTGGGGCGCGCGAAGTCCTCGGCCGACACCCGCTCGAGCAGATCGGGGATCTGCCGCGAGTCGAGCAGCATGCCGCCCAGGAGCGACCGTTCCGTTTCCCAGTTGTGGGGGGCGCCTTTCACGGGCGCGACGTATCCCGGTCGAGCGCTCCCCTGGCGGCCGCGAAGGTCACTCTGGCCGCAGTCGTCCGAGGACCCCGTCCCACGACAGGTCCTCGGGGCCCGGCGCCAACGCGGTCGAGCACGCAGGGCGCCCCGAGCCGGTGTCGACCATCTTTCCGACGCGGAGGCCCGCGTGCTCCGCATTGGCGATCCACGGCAACCGCCAGCCCGCCTGGGGGGCCCACCAGGTCGGCACCGTACCGCTCACCACCAGAATCCAGCAGGCGGCGGCCCCTGCCCCGAGGGCCACCCCCCAGCGCCGCTGCCCACCGGCAGCGCCCCGCCCGAGGATCGCTGCGCTCGCCACCCCCACGACGACGGGGACGAAGAGCAGGACCGGCGCGAGGCGGCGGGGGTCGATCTCGGTCCGCCCGACGAACTCCCAGCTGCTCAGGAACGGGACGGCGGGGACGAGGAGGGCAACGAGCGCCCGTGGCCGTCTTCGGAGGGACACCGCCGAAAAGAGACCGGCGGTCAGGAGCACGGGCAGCCAGGGGTCGAGGTGGGTGCGTCGGGCGTGGTGCAGGTCGACGGCGACCAGATCCAGGTGGGGCGGGAGAGCCTCCAGGATCTCCGAGACGCAGGCGACCGTGACCGGGAGATCACGCGGTTCCGACCACCCCCAGCAGAATCCCCGGCGCGGAGGGCAGACCACCGGGTAGCTCTTCAGAGTGGCTTCGGGGCCAGCCAGCCGTTCCGCCACCACGTTCACGAACGCGAGTACCTGCGGTTCCAGGTAGGCGCACTGATCGACCCGATGCACCGAACGCCCCAGACCCCAGGTCGCGAGCCCGCACAAACCGACGACCGCGAGCCCCCGCGCAGCGCCCCAGGGGCGCCACACCCGCCGCACTGGGCCGAGCACCGCCGCCAGGGCCGCCGCTCCACCGAACCAGGCCGCGAAGGTGACCCCTCGCGCATCCGCCATGCCGCAGACTCCGGCCAGGGTCGCGGCGAGCGCAACCATCGGCCAACGACCATCACGAAAGGCGAGCGCCGCCGCCGCCGCCGCCAGCGCAAAGACGCCGTCCATCAACGGGTAGAAGGTGGGCGTACGGGTCAAGAGCACCAGCGGGCCGACAGCGAGGGCCACGACCACCGCCACGATCGCAGCCGCGCGCCCCGCGACCACGCGCGCCCATGCCGCCAGGGCGACCATGAGCAGCAGTGCGCCGGCCCACCCACCGAACACCATGCCATCAAACACCCGACCGGGCGGCGTCAGCGCCGACACAATTCGACCGACGAAGAGCGAGCGGCTCGAATGGGGAGGGTCTACCCCGCCGGCCAGCGCCGCCACGACGGAGCAATAGTCGGGGAAGTCATGGTAGATCCAATCCCCGCCGATGATGTGGACGGGCGCGTACCAGCCGGCCGCTGCCACGCCCCCCGCCCCACCGAGCCCGACGACCAGGAGGGCGTCGACCCATCGAGGCAACACCACGATTCCGGGACGGAAACGGAGTCCGATCCCACGGAGAACCAACAGGGCGAGCAGGGGGAGCAACGCCGTGACGCTGGACAACGCCCACCCCTACCCGTGTCGGAGGTGAATCACCCGCGGATGACGTAGACCTTGACGGAGGCTTCCACTTCCCGGTGCACCTTGACCGACACCTGGAACATCCCGATGTTGCGGATGGGCTCCGACAACACGATGGACTTCCGGTCGATCTCGATGCCCTGGGCGGCGAGCGCCTCGGAGATGTCGGCGTTGGTGACCGAGCCGAAGATCTTGTCTTCGCTGGCCGCCTGACGCTTGATCGACACCGCGGTCCCGCTGACCTTGGCGGCGAGTTCGCGCGCTGCGCCGAGCACCTTGGCCTGGCGAGCCGCGGCGATCCGCTTCTGGTGGGCGAGGCGGTGCTCCGCCTTGGGGTCGGCGAGCACGGCGAGCTTGCGGGGAAGCAGGTAGTTGCGACCGTAGCCGTCGGCCACGTCGATCACGTCCCCGGTGGCCCCGAGGGTGCTGACGTCGTCCTGGAGGATGACCTTCATGAAAACTCCGGCCGCGCGTCGCGCGGCGAGAAAGGGGGTTGCGGAGCGGAGAGTTACTCCACTTCCTCGACAGGGGCGTCTTCGTCGGCTTCTTCGGCTTCGGAGCGATACCGGGCCTCGGCCTCTTCCTCGGCCTTGATCGCGGCCATCCGCTCGATCCGCAGGCGCTTCCGCTCCTCGGCGAGGGCGCGGCGGGACTCGACTTCGACGTCTTCACCGAGCTTGACGGTGAGGAACCGGAGGAGGTTGTCCTCCAGACCGAGGTTGCGCTCCATTTCCCCGACCAGGACGGCCGGGCCGACGTAGTTCAGGTAGATGAACTGGCCGCGCTGGTGCTTGTTGATGAGGTAGGCGAGCTTGCGCTTGCCCCAATCCTCGGAGACCAGCATCGTGCCGCCACGCTCGGTCACCACGGACGCGAACTTCTCGGTGATCTTGGTCATGACGTCGTCGGTCAAATC
>JAYVAS010000870.1:0-5860 GCA_043750895.1 Pseudomonadota bacterium | reverse complement strand
AGCGGGAAACGGAAGGCGGGGCACACCCCGTCCCCCTCCTGGGTCTGTTTCACCGCGACCGTGAGCTGACCCGCCGCCCACGAGGCGTTCACCTCGACGACGGGGTGGCCGGGCCCCAGAATCCACTGGTCGAAGAAGCAGTCCAGGTTCCGGCCGCAGCCGTCCTCCATCGCCCGCTGGAAGTGCCGCGTGTGCACCGGCTGGTGCCGATGCCGCGCGAGGTAGATGCCGACCCCCGCCCAGAACGGGCCCTCGCCGAGCGTCTCCCGGAGGGTGTGCAGCACCAGCGCCGCCTTCTCGTAGAGGTGGCGATCGAAGAGATCGATCGGCTCACGGAAGAGGTAGCTGACGATCGGCCGACGGTAGCGCCCGCCATCCTCGGAGAGGTAGGCCCCGAGCTGGTCGAAGAGCTCGAAGGAGGCGTCGTCCACGCCCTTGTCTTCGAGGGCCCAGATGTACTCGGTGTAGGTGGCCCAACCCTCGTTCAACCAGCCCTGGGACCAGTCCTGGCAGGTGAGCAGATCGCCGAACCACTGGTGCGCGAGCTCGTGCACGATGAGGCTCTCGGCGTCCCAGTCGCGGGCGGTCTCATCGTCGGTGAGCACGAGGTCGGTGAGGGTGGTCGCGGCCACGTTCTCCATGCCGCCGAACACGAACTCATGCACCACGACCTGATCGTAGCGCGGCCAGGGGTACGCGCCGTAGCGGGCGGAGAGCGACCGGATCATCGCCGCCGTCTTGCCGAACACGCGGCGGCTCACCGCCTCGGGGGTGCCGGCCGGCACCACGAACCGCACCGGCACGGGCCCCGTATCGTCCTCGACGACCTCGGCGCGCATCACGACCACGGTCACGAGGTAGGCAGCGATGGGCTCGCCCTGGTCCCAGATCCACGTGCCGCCGACCTGCGAGCGGAGGCGGCCGTTGGAGACCACGGTGTACCCCTCGGGCGCTACCACCTCCAGGGTGAACCGCTGGAGCATCGACGGGTGGTCGAAGCAGGGGAAGACGAAGTGGGCGTCCTCGTCCTGGCCCTGCGTCCACGCCTCCGGGGGCCGACCAGGGGCGTCCGGGGCCGGGCCGACGAAGTAGAGCCCCCGACGCGGCTGGCCGTGGTAGCGCACCACCACCTCCGCGATCGCCGGGACCTCCAGCTTGCCGTCGCGGTGGGTGTAGGGGACGGGGGTGCCCGCGGCGTCGGTGACGGCATCGACGGTGAGCTCGTCCAGATCCAGCGAGAGCGTGCCCGATGCCGACACGAGGAGCTCGAAGCTCAGCCGCGCCTCGCCCACGAGGGTGCGCGCGACGGGGTCGATGGTCAGCTTGAGGTGGCTGTGGGCGATCCGGTAGTTGCGGTCGGGACCGTAATGCGGGACCACCCCGGGCTCCCCGAACGCGCGGCGGCGCGCGAACGCCCACCCGCCGAAGCGGCTCTCCAGGCTGAGGCTCTTGTCGGTCAGGAAGTGGCTGCTCATCGGACGCCCGGGCGAGCCGGGCGACTAACGTGGCGGATCACACCCGGCTGGGGTCCGGCAGCAGGATGTAGCCCTGCTCGATCGTACCCAGGAACGCGCACTTCTCGGCACCGACCTGCCCCAGGAAGCAGGCGACGTATGCGCAGAGCAGCGCCTCGAGCCGCTCTTCGAGCTCGCCCAGGCGGGTCCCGTTGAGGTCGGGCAGGTGGGCGTCCATCATCGCGTCCAGCTCGCCGCCGGGCCGCAACGCCGGGTTGCCGCGGTAGAGACGCTCGCTGATCAGCTCGCGCAGCCGTTGTACGGCCTCCTTGCGGCCCCCGATGGGCCCGGCCTTGAGGCGCACCGGACGGTCGACACCGAACAGCAGCACCTGCGCGGCCTGGGTGTGGGTCTCGACCATGCGGTCGCCCTCGGCCTGCGGGTTGGGGTCGAAGCCCATCCGCATCAGGGCCCGGCCCATGGTGCGCGGGTGGGAGGCCGACACCG
Organism: Pseudomonadota bacterium; assembly: GCA_043750895.1. GTDB lineage: Bacteria > Myxococcota_A > UBA796 > UBA796 > SXON01 > JAYVAS01. Next base: position 3,899 of record JAYVAS010000870.1, on the reverse strand, counting down.
TGTTGTTCGCGTACTCATCGATGCGAAAGCGAGAAAAGTGCTCCAGCAACTGCCGATCACAGGCCCGCGCACCGGAGAGGTTCTCGACGATGATCGGGGCGTTGATCGCCAACGTGCACCCTCCCCTGCCGCGATTCCTGGTGATCCACCGAAGCGTGTCCTCGTGAGACCGTAAGGATTCTGCCGTGACGAGCCGCACCCCGCCGTCCTCGGTGGTTTCGAGGACGACACCGCCCGAACTGTCTCGCGGGGTCCAACCGAGATCAAGCCCCAAATATCGGTTCCTCGCCACCCGTCCTCCTACTTCCACCGGTTCAGCAAGCCGCTGAGCGCTTGTTGCGCCCCGCCGAGCTTCGAGCCACCGGAACGGCTCAATTCAACCAATCCCCGCGCCATCGTGGTGAGGGCGCCCGAGTACGGGTACCACCACATCTCGCGGGCGCCGCGAAAACGATCCACACACACCGTGCGCACCGCGACCAGCCCGAGCAGGCCGAACCGGGAGCCGGTGACACCATGGCCGGACTGCTTACGCCCGACCCAGGCCGCACCGCCCATGGGGCCGGTGAAGCAGCAGTTGTTGACGTAGCTGACCCCGCACTGGATCCGGAGCGCGACCTCGAGCGCCGCGTCGACGTTTCGGCCCCAGACCGAAGCACAGAGCCCATACGGACTGTCGTTGGCGAGGAGCACCGCCTCGTCGACGTTGGCGACGGGGACGATGGGCAACAGGGGGCCGAACGTCTCCTCCCGCAGCACGAGCATCTCGGGACGCACCCCGATCAGCACCGTCGGTTCGAAGCCGAACCCCTGCCCGGTGCGGCGGCCACCACACAGGATGGTGGCCCCGCCGGCGACGGCGTCGGCGACCTGCGCCTCCACCTTCGCCAACTGCTCGGCATTGATCAGCGGCCCGATGTCGTCGCCCATACGCAGGGCGCGCGTGGCCGCGACGACCCGCTCGACGAAGGCGTCGGACACGGAGCGGTCGACGTAGACGCGCTCCACGGACGCGCAGTCCTGACCGGCGTTGTGGAACGCGCCCCACACGATGCCGTTGGCGGCCCGCGTGAGATCGGCGTCGGCGAGCACGATGGCCGGGTCCTTGCTGCCGAGCTCCAACGAGCAGGGGATGAGGCGCTCCGCGCAGGCCACCGCGACGCGGCGCCCGGTGGTGGCCCCGCCCGTGAAGACGATCTTGTCCACGCCGGACGCGATGAGGTGGCTGCCCACCTCGGCGCCGCCCTGGACGACCTCCACCAGGCCTTCGGGGAGGGTGGCCGCCGCGAGCTCGGCGAGGATGGCGCCGATGCGGGGCGCGTGTTCGGAGGGCTTGAGGACGACCGCGTTGCCAGCCAGCAGCGCCGGGACGATCGTGCGCAGCGGCAGGTGAAACGGGTAGTTCCACGGCATGATCAACCCGACGACGCCGACGGGGTCGAGCCGCAGCACCACCCGCTTGCCCGGGTAGTTGATCGGGTTGAGCGGGATCTCGACGTCCGCAAGCTCGTCGTCCACCACGCTCAACCAGTGGGCGAAGAGCTCCTGCGCGGTCACGATCTCGGAGGTCCAGGCTTCGCCCGGGGGCTTGCCGATCTCGCTGACGAGGATCTCGGCGACGTCCGCAGCGCGGGCGAGGATGGCATCCCCGAACCCGCGGACCGCCCGCTTCCGCGCCTCGAGGCTGAGCGCCCCGAACGCGGTGGCGGCGCGGCGCGCACGCGCAACCGCAGCGGTCAGTTCAGGCGCGGTGGTGCACGGAACGACACCCACCTCGGCGCCCGTACGCGGATCGACAAGGTGGATCGCTCCATCACGGAGGATGGACATCAATGCAGGCTATCGCGTCCGAGGTCTCATGGCTCCCCGACCGCCCAACGCACCGGGGCGTACGCCAGCATCCGACGGCGGAGCGGGCCGTACAGGCCGTTGAGCATCAACGCCGCGAGCCGGCCGGCTTCCTCCTTGGCTCCGGGACCCCGGGTGAGGTGGAGGACCAGGAGCAGGAGGGGCACGTCGCCGCTCGCGCGCGCCTCGACTTCCGCCGCGGTGAAGATCTCGGGGTCGTGGCCGTGCCGCGCGCCGACGGCGAGCACCCGGGCGAGCAACCGGTGGCGCTCCAGCTCGCCGAGGCGACCCACCGCCTCGCCGACCGCCACCGCGTCGGCCACGAGCAGGGCGGCCATGCCGCGATGGAAGGCGCACACCGCGATGTCCCCCGCCGCATCGGCGGCGTCCGCGGCGCGAAGGTGGACCGCGAGCGCCCCCTGGCTGTCCCCGCCGCTCGACCGTGCGTGGGCGAGCACGTCCAGGTAGCGGGCGCGAAGGCTCCAGGGCACGCCCGGGTGGCCCAGGCTGTCGAGCGTCGCGAGGCGGTGCGCCACATCCGCCGAAGGACCCGCGACGAGCTCCACCGACAGGCGCGTCACCTCGATCTCGGCGATGGCCCAGGGGAGGTCTCGGCCGGCCACGGCGGCATCCGCCTGGTTCAAGGTGGTCAGCGCGAGCGCGAGATGCCCCTGCGCGCGCAACGCGTCGGCAAACCCGCACCGCGCGACCACCGACGCGGCCGGTCGGTCGGTCCCGCGGAGGACCGGCAGAAAGCCGCGCCAACCCTCCGCGGCGGCGTGGACGGCACCGCACTCCAAGCGGACGGTGGCCAGGGCCGCGGCGGACGCGACCCGATCCCGCAGGCCTACCGCGGGCGACGCGCCAACCGCGGCGAGCTGGGCCTCGGCCGAGACCCGATCCCCCGCCCGCCAGAACCACACTCCGAGCAACCACGCGGCGTGGGCGTCGTTCGGAGCAAGGGCGGCGAGCACCTCGACCTCGCGGTCGGAGAGCGCGGCCCCGACGTACAGGTTCACGGCGATCTCGACCGTGGGACCGACCGCCTCCCGCTGTCCGGCCTCGGCCGCGAGCGCTTTCCCGGCACGCAACGACGCCCGGGCATCGGCAGGGCGACCGAGCTCGAGGAGGACGTCACACCGGATGGCCGCCCGCCGCGCGGCCTGCAGGGGGTCGATCTCGGCGGGGACCGGCGCGTGGTCCAGCAAATGCAGCGCTTCGCCCGGGAGGGCCCGCTCGAGCAGGTCCGTCGCCAAGGCGACGACCCGCGCCTCCCCACCGTCACCGGACAACGCCTCGTGCAAGGCAGCGGTGCGGACGGCCCAGTCGCTGTCGCCCGAGCGCCGGACTGCCTCCGCGATCGCCCGATGCCGCCGGGCCCGCTCGGGCGCCGCCAGGCCCGTGACCACCGCCGGGTCCACCAGCACCCGGCGCGCGGTGACCCACTCGTCGTCGCCCTGTCGGTGGATACGCAGGAGCCCGGTACGCACCGCGACCCCGAGATCGATCCCGGAGGGGTCGGCCCCGGCCGCGGCGAGCGCGACGTCGAGCAACAGGGGCGCGCCGGCGACGCCCACCACGATGAGGACCTCCCGCACCTCGACGGGGAGCGTATGGACGAAGCGGGTCACCCCGTTCGAGGCGCCTCCCGAGGGGCGCAAGCGGAGATTCGGATCCCACGCCCAGCGGGCTTCGGCCCCCGCCTCGGCGCCTTCCCTCCACACCACTCCCTCCTCGGCCTGCTCGCGCAAGGTGGCGACGATCAGGGACGGCTGCCCGCCACACGACCGGTGGAGCGCGACGTCGAGCCCCGCCGGGACCGCGTTGACGCCCAGCATCCCCGCCACCAGCAGCCGCGTCTCAGGGAGGGTGAGCGGGCGGAGGTGTAGATCCCGCCCGGGCGGGGCGGACGGGAGGATCACGCCGGCGACCAGCAGCGCGAGTCCCTCCATGGACGCCAGACCGGCCACCCAGGACCGCACCGACGGTGGGGCGAGATCGAGGTCCTCACAGACGACGAGGAAGCGACCCGACTCGAAGATCATGCGCCC
>JAYVAS010000869.1:0-2465 GCA_043750895.1 Pseudomonadota bacterium | reverse complement strand
CGACGTGCAGGGTTGGGATGATTTTTTTGGTGGTTACGAACAGCAGCGCGAAGCGGCCACGCCGCTCGGCCTCGTTCCCACCTTCTTCGTCGGTGCCGTGGGCGGCGTGTTGTTCACGCTCCCGGCCCTCCTGGTCCTCCAGGGCAGCCTGCGGTTCCCCGCCGGCCCGGGGGCGGTGATCGGCGCGCTCACCCGCTCGGTGAGCGACACCGGCCGGGTCGCGCTGGCGTGCACCCCGCCCGCGCTGCTGTTCGTGGCCGCCGGAGGGATCGTCCCGGCCCTGCACGTCGTCACCACCCTCGCGCTCGGCGCGCTCGGTCTGTGGACCGGGGCGCGCGCGCTCGTGGCCGTGGAGCGTGGTCAGGCCCCCTGGCCCGAGAGCTGGGGGCTCACCGCCCTGTGGCTCGGGGTGACCGGCGCCGTGGGCGGGACGCTCATCCTCGCCTGGCTGCAGTTGGTGCGGGCATGAGCGCCGACCTCTTCACCCTGCTGGTGCGCGAACCCGAAGCGCTGGTCGACCGCGCCGAGGCCGACCTCGGACGCTACGCCCCCCCGCTGCTGATGCTGCTCGTGGGGGCCACGCTCGGCTTCGGGTTCACCGTCGGCGCGCATCACAGCCTGCTGCAGGGCACCTACGCGAGCCTGAAGATGCCGCTCGTCTTCCTGGCCCCCCCGTTGTTGGCGGCGCCGGGGGCGGCCGCCGTCGCCCGCGCCTTGGGCCTCGGGCTCTCCCCCTCCCGGGCCGCCGCGGCCGGACTGGTGGCGATGGCGCGCATCGCCCTGTTCGCGATCGCCTTCGCCCCCATCCTCTGGCTCGCGGCCCGGGTGGTCCACTCCTACCGGTTCACGGCGCTGGGAACGACCCTGGTGCTGGTGGTGGCTGGCCTCGGCGGTCTGCGCGTGCTCTTCCGGGCCCCCCGCGACGGGATCCGGGCGGACGTCTGGGCCCGACTCGGCGCGCTCGCGGCCGCCGCCCTGCTCTACGGCGCGGTCACCGCGCAGACCGGCTGGCTCCTCCGCCCGTTCATCCTCCGTCCCGACTACGTCGCCGGCCTGTTCCAGGCCCCCGAGAGCGACGTGTTCACCGAGATCGGCAAGCGGCTCGACGGCCGGGTCGACCGCCCCCGGAGCGAGTGATGGGGGCGCTGGGGTGGTCCCTCACGCTCGCGGCGTGGGTGTTGGTGGGAGCCGGCGTCGCCGTCGCCCTGGTCCGCCAGGGTCACCCGACCGCCACCGTCCTCGCCGCGGTGCCGTGCTGGCCCCTGCTCCTCCCGCTGCTGGGCGGGGCACCGAACCCCGCTCCCACCGGTCCCAACGCGGCGCGTATCCACACCACCCTCGACCGGCTGGTCCGGGGGTTCGAGGAGCGCGGCGAGGCCTCCCCCGCCGACCTCGCCCCCCTCCGCCAGAGCCTGCTCCGCGCCGACGGTCGACTGGCCCGCTTCGATCGCCTGATCGACGACGCGCACGATGCCCAGGCCGCCGACCTCGACCGGGTCCGGGCCGCCCGGTCGGAGACCGCCGCCGAGATCGACACGGTGCTGGCCGAGCTGGTGCGCCTGCGGGTGCAACTCGGGCTCGCGAGCCTGACCGCCGACCCCGGACCGCTGAAGGAACGGCTCGCACACCTCGCCGCGCGGGTGGAGGCGGCGGAAGAGCTGGATAGGGTGACGGCATGAGCTCCGAGACCGGTGCTGAGATCCTCATCGCCGACGACGATCCCCGCCTCCGGGAGATGGTGCGCTACACCCTGGCGCGCGCCGGCTTCTCGGTCCGCGAGGCGGGCGACGGCCGCGCCGCCCTGGCCGCCGTGCAACAGCGCGTGCCCGATCTGGTGGTGCTCGACGTCCTGATGCCCGAGCTCGACGGCATCTCGGTGTGTCGGGAGCTGCGCCGCAACCACGACGTGCCGGTGATCTTCCTCTCGTCGCGGAGCGAAGAGGTGGACCGCATCCTCGGCCTCGATCTGGGCGGCGACGACTACCTCGCCAAGCCCTTCGCCCCCGGAGAGCTCGTGTCCCGCGTGAAGGCGGTCCTCCGCCGCACCCGTAAGGCCCCCGAGGCCGCCCCGGTGGTGGACGACGGGCTGGTGAAGCTCGACGCCGCGCAGTTCCGTGCGTGGGCCGGCGCGACCGAGCTCCTCCTCACCCGCACCGAGTTCCGGATGCTCCACGCGCTGGTGGGCGCGGGCGGGGCGGTGCTGTCCCGCGATCAGCTCGTACGCGCCGCGTACGACGGGGTGCACTACGTGAGCGACCGGACGGTGGACTCCCACGTTCGCGGCGCCCGCGCCAAGCTCCGGGTCCACGGCGCCGATGGCATCGACACCGTGAACGGGGTCGGCTGGCGCTGGTCGCGCGGGTGAGCTGGTGGCGGCGTACGGTGCCCCTCCAGTGGGCCCTGCTGGTGACCCACGGCGCGCTGCTGGTGCTGCCCCTCGTGTTGCTGGTGGGCACGGGGGCTCT
>JAYVAS010000868.1:0-3803 GCA_043750895.1 Pseudomonadota bacterium | reverse complement strand
TCGGAGAGCGTGCGTCCGCGCGCCAGGACGCGGTCGTCATCGTCGAGCCAGGTCTGGGAGCGGGTCTCGACACCCGCCCGGGGCGTAACGGTTGCCGAGGCCGAGCCCGTTCCTGTACCGTCGTAAGCGAGGTCGTGGATCTCGGTGTCCAGCGTCAGTTTTCCGGTCGTCGTCGTTCGATCCGGCTTCTCCTTGCCGACCGTCCAACCCAGGGTGACAACCCCTCGCCACGTCGGCGATCCAACGGCGTCATTCAGCCCGATGGATCCGCCCCCGCCGATCTGCACGCCCGGGATGGGCTCCCAATCGAAGTCGAGGATCAGCTCGGCGGGCTTGTCGGAGCCCGATTCCGCTTCGGCCACGTCGCCGCAGTCGACCGTCCCCAGGTCGACGGACTTCGCCGTTGCGCAGCTCTTCGCGCTCGCAGTGGCGGAGGTAGGCGCCCGCGCCGCGATCTCATCAGCCAGCCCGTACCGACCGAGCCCCTCCAGATGGACGGCGAACCGTCGGCTCGGGCTCCACGTGCCCGCCAGCGAACCGAGCAGCGCTGCACCTGCCTCCGTTCCGACAAACGAATCCGCGGCCTTCGACTCGATCCCGAGGTTGCTCGCCACCTGGAACCGGCGGCTCCCGCCACCGACCGCCAGGACGCCTCCCCCCATCCATGCTCCGCTGCCGAGGTAGCGGCTCGGATCCCCTGTGGGCGCCGCGAGGTGCGGCACCATCGACAAGCCGAACCCTCGCCCGTCGCGATCGGGTAGGACCAGACCGACGGGAACAGACAGGCGAAGATCGCCGAGACCCAACCACTCGCGCTGGGCGGCTGACCCGCTGGTAATCCACGTGGGCACGGCGAGCGCCACGCCGATCCGACGGGACACCGCGAAGCCTCCCGCGAGGTGAAGCGCAGTAAGGTCTCCGAGAAGGTCTTCTCGCGTGAGCGCACCCGTCCCGTCCGCCGTGTAGCGGGAGAGCAGCCCCTGGGCCTCCTCGAGCGTACCCGTGACAGAAAACGAGCCCGGGATCTGCACCTCCGGTCGCCACACAGCGAGGGGGTCGGCGACGTCGTCCCCCGGGGGCAGCGCCAGACCGTCGGCGTTCGTGCCCGCGCGCGCGACATGCACCAGCAAGGTGATCATCGCCGCCTCCGCCCGGCCACCACCAGCAGGGCCCCGAGGAGCGCGCCCATCCCTGGGAAGGCCCGGCCGACGCCGCAGAACACGGACCCGCCACTTCCGCCCCACGTGGCGCCGTCGGAGGCGTCGTACCCGTCGCAGTCCTGGTCGAGACCGTCGTCCGCGACCTCGTCCGCGCCGGGGAAGACCGTCGCGTCGTCGTCGTTGCAGTCGTCGCCGTCACAGAAGAGCGCGTCGTGCGCATCCCCGTCGAGGTCACAGACTGCAGCCGTGTCTTCCCCTCGCGCCGGGTGCGACAGCAAGGCGGCGACGAGGAGGGCGAACCCGGCCAGCATGGGCCTCCTCCGCAGGACACTACCACGCGAGGGGCCGTCCCTATCCGCAGCGCGACGCGCTATCCTGCGTCCGTGCTGCTTCGCCGCCTCTTCGTCGTCGGTTTCCTCGTCCTGGCCGGGTGTACGGCGAGCGAGGATGACTCCTGTTCGCTCGCTCCGACCCCCGCGCCCTGGGAAGACGCCGACGAGGACGGCTACCCCCCGGAGGCCGACTGCGACGACGCCACGTTTGCGACGAACCCGGCGGCGGCCGAGAGCTGTGACGCCATCGACAACAACTGCGACGGGATCACCGACGGGGCCGACGCGGTAGACGCGACGACATGGTACGCGGATACCGACGGCGACGGCGTCGGCGACGACACGCATCCGCTGACCGGCTGCGAGCCGCCGCCCGGCTACGTCCTCGAGCCCGGCGACTGCGACGACACTACCGACACGGTGAACCCCCTCGCGCAGGAGATCACTTGCGACGGCGTCGACCAGGATTGTAACGGCACCGACGAGAACGACCCGGTCTGCGAGGCAGACTGCGACGGCTATCAGGCTGACTCCTGCGGGGGCACCGACTGCGATGACGACGACGCAGCGATCAACCCCGGCGCCGAGGACATCCCCGACAACGGAGTCGACGAGAACTGCGACGGCGCGGACACCACCACCGCCGACTGCGACGTGGATGACGACGGTTTCGAAGCGACAGGCTGCGGCGGCGACGACTGCGACGACACCGACCCCGGCATCAACCCCAGCGCCGCGGACGTCTGGTACGACGGCGTCGACTCGGACTGCGCCGGCAACGACGACTTCGACCAGGACGAGGACGGCTACGTGCCCACCGCCTACGAGGGCGTCGTCACCGAGGGGGTTGCCGGCAGCGGTGGTCTCCCGGGGGATGACTGCGACGACATTGACGCCGGCGCGAACCCCGGCGCGGCCGAGATCCCCGACGACGGGGTCGATCAGGACTGCGACGCCGCCGACCTCTTCTGCGACGTAGACCTGGACGGGTACGACGTTCCTTCGTGCGGGGGCGACGACTGCGACGATACCGACGCCGCCGTGAACTCGGGCGCGACCGAGACCTGCAACGGCATCGACGACGACTGCGACGGCGCCCTGGACGACGCCGACGGCGACGTCGTCGGGGCCACCACGTACTACCTCGACGATGACGCCGATGGGTACGGCGGGGCGTCCGTCGTGGCGTGCTCCGACCCGGGGGGGACCGTCGGCAACGACCTCGACTGCGACGACACGGATGCCTCGATAAGCCCTGGATCAACGGAGCTGTGCGACGCGGCCGATGTGGACGAGGACTGCGACGGCCTCTCCGACGACGATGACCCGAGCGTCTCCGGGACGAGCACCTGGTACCCGGACGCCGACGGGGACCTCTACGGGGACGCCACGGGTGCCTTCGATGCGTGTGAGTCCCCCGTGGGGTTCGTGGCGGACGACGTAGACTGCAACGACACCGACGCGGCCGTGAACCCGGCGGCGACCGAGATCTGCAACGGCATCGACGACGACTGTGACTCCTTCGTCGACGATGACGACTCCCCGGTCGCAGGGACGAGCACCTGGTACGCCGACACCGACAATGACCTGTACGGGGACCCATCGGTCTCGACGGACGCGTGCGCGGCGCCGACGAACTACGTCGGCGATGACACCGACTGCGATGATGCGGACGCCACCGTAAACCCCGGAGCGGCGGAGGTGGCCTCCGACGGTGCGGATGAGGACTGCGATGGGGAGGAGCTTTGTTACTTCGATGCCGACGGGGACGCTTACGCCTCCACGACGCCGCGATCAAGCTCAAACCTGAATTGTGATGGACCGGACGAGGTGTCCGACCCCGCATTCTGGACGGATTGTGACGATACGGACGCGAGCATCTACCCGGGTGTGTGCGACGTGGACTGTGACGGGTATGTCTCTCTCGACTCGACGGGCTGCGGCGGAGACGACTGCGACGACTCGGATTCGGGCATCAACCCCGGAGCGGCGGATCCCACGGCCGATGGGGTAGACCAGGACTGCGACGGGGCGGACGGGCCGTAGGGCGCGGCGCGGTGGGCCTCGGCTGCCGGACTCGGCGACTGGGCGGCGGAAGGCTTCGCGCTGGTGCGGGATCTACGTCGCACCGCGATCCGCCGCGAGGTTGGGACGGTCCGCCGCGCTGGCGGCGGACCGCGGGGCATGGGGCGCGGGTCAGCCTCGCGGTGATGCCGGATCTGGGGGTGAGGGGTGATGAGGCCACAGGGGCGATGCCGTCGCTCCGGGATGGCGATGCCGATGACGAAATTGTGGGCGTGATTCCGTGTCA
>JAYVAS010000867.1:0-2607 GCA_043750895.1 Pseudomonadota bacterium | reverse complement strand
CGGGACATCGAGAAGCTGGCCGGCCAGATCCTCCGCGACCCGGTGCGGGTGTCGGTGGCGCGGGCGTCGGCGGTGGCCGAGCGCATCGACCAGTACGTCTACTTCGTCGAGAAGCCGGTCAAGCGGGCCACGCTGATCGGCATCCTCCGCGACCCGGCGATCACCTCGTCGATCCTGTTCGCGCGCACCAAACACGGCGCCGACCGCATCGCCACCTTCCTGAACGCCGCCGGGATCCGCGCCGGGGCCATCCACGGCGACAAGGCGCAGTCCGAGCGCATCCGCGCCCTGGCCAACTTCGCGGCGGGCCACACCCGGGTGTTGGTGGCCACCGACATCGCCGCCCGGGGCATCGACATCGACGGCATCTCGCACGTCATCAACTTCGACGTACCCAACATCGCCGAGACCTACGTGCACCGCATCGGCCGCACCGCGCGCGCCGGCGCCACCGGGGTGGCGATCTCGCTCTGTTCGACCGAAGAGCGCCCGTTCCTGACCGCCATCGAGAGGCTGACCGGGCAGACGCTGACTCCGCGGAGTGGCTAGCCCACCTGTAAGCCGTGCCCCGCCGGTGGCGTTCCCGGGCAGACCCGAGGCCACCATGTTCAACTTCTTCGCCCTGCTCTTCGCCAACTCCCCCGCCGATACGCCCGTTCGCGCCACCCTCGGCGACGGGCAGGTGCTCATGGGGGAGGTCCAGACCCGGGTGCTTCGCCTCGAGAGCGGCGCGGGCACCCTCGACATTCCGTTGGCCGACGTCGGCGAGGTCGTCCCCGCCTCCAGCGGTGGACTCGGCGAGTCGGAGGGGCGGGTCGACGTGTGGCTCAAGAACGGCAGCGAGCTGCGTGGCCGCTGGGCCGACCCCGAGCTGGCGATGACCATCCGCGTCGGTGGTGACGACGTCCCCATCGATCTCCCCATGAACGACCTCTCCCGCTTCCAACTCCAGGGTGACGCCCGCTGGCCCGGGGGCCCGGTCTACCGGATGCGGACCCGGTTCGGCGACGACTTCCTCGTCGATCCGGCCCTCACCCACCTGGTGATCGAGAACGACCTGGGCACGTTCTCGCCCCTGCTCTCGGAGTGCCGTTCGGTCGCGCCGATCTCCGACCCGCTCGGCGTGTGGCGCATCGAGCTGCTCACCGGCACCGTGCTGCTCGGGGAGCTGCAGGACGACATCGTCACCGTCGCGCTGCCGATGGGTCCGGCCGAGGTGTCCGTCCCCCTCGAACAGTTCGTGTCGCTGCGGGTCGAACGGTGGGCCGCCCCGCCGCTCGCCACCGCGGTCGAGACCCGCGACGACGGTGCGCCCCGCATCGCCAGCCCGCAGGGGGCGCCGTCTGCCGATCGTGTCTACGAGGAGACGGCGGCCCCGGTGCTGGCGGAGAGCGGCGGCTGGTTCGACAACGGCGCCATCGAGGCCACCAAGCGCAACCAGCCCTGATCGGCACCCCGGTCGGACGCCGGGGCGGCGGCCGCCGTGGGAATTGTCAGCCGGGCGGTGTAGTACCGTCCCAGGTGCAATGACCCGGCTCGTCCTCGACACTCAGGGATCGGACCTCGGCGTCGCCGCCGCGGTGGCGGGCGCCGCGACGGTGTCTCTCCGGGACGACGCCCCTCACCTCACCCTGGTGGGCGACGCGGGGGTGATCGCGGCCTGCCTGGCCGCGCACCCGCACACCGCGAGCCGCATCGACGTCGTCAACGCCCCCTCCTTCGTCCCGATGGACGCCTCCCCGCGCGACGCGCTCGACGCCACCCCCGAGGCGTCGGTGCTGGTCGCGGCGCGGCTCGTCGCCGCCGGGGAGGGCGACGTCCTGGTCAGCGCCGGGAACACGGGGGCGGTGACCCTCGCGTGCGTCCGGAGCTTCGGGCGGCTCCCCGGGGTGGCGCGGGCCGCCCTGGGCGCGGTCGTCCCCACCGAGCTGCGTCACGGGGAACGCCGCGACCCGTTCTCGCTCCTGCTCGACGCCGGCCTCACCTTGGACCCGAACGCCGACGACCTGGTGCACTTCGCGCTGATGGGCGTCGCCTACGCCCAGCGGATCTCGAAGAACCCGCGGCCCACGGTCGGTCTGCTCTCCAACGGCGGCGAGCCGGGCAAGGGCACCCCCGCGGTCGTGGAAGCCCACGCCCGCCTCCGCGCGCGGCCCGACGTGAACTTCATCGGCAACATCGAGGGCATGGACATCCCCCGCGGGACGGCCGACGTCATCGTGACCGGCGGTTTCGTGGGCAACATCGTGCTGAAGATGCTGGAGGGGGTCAGCGAGACCGTGGCCCGGACGGCGCGCGCGGCCGGAGAACGGCGTTTCCGCTACGCCGCTGGCCTCTGGTTGTTGGCCCCCGCGATCGCCCGGGTGCGACAGGTCACCGACTGGCAGCAGTACGGCGGGGTACCCATCCTGGGCTTCGATCGGCTGTGCATCAAGGCGCATGGCCGGAGCACAGCCCGCGCCTTCGCCAACGCGCTCAAGGTGGCATCGATCACCCACCGGACCGACGTCGTCGGCGCCATGCGCGGCGCGCTGGCGACGACCGACTTGCCAAACGAACGTTGACGCACAAATCAGCGGGGGCGGGACGACACACCCGGCCGCCACC
>JAYVAS010000866.1:0-7938 GCA_043750895.1 Pseudomonadota bacterium | reverse complement strand
CCCCCTGATGGCGCTCGAGCCCCGCCCTCCACTCCCGCTCCATCGAGGCCTGACCCGACGCCAGGAAGGCACCCGCGGGGTTGTGCATCAGCGTGAGCCGGCGGTCGGGATCGCCCTGACCGTAGCCGGCGGCGTTGAGCAGCCGCATGGCCGAGATCGAGCGATCGAAGGTCCCGTCGCCCCGTTGGGCGTCGGTGTTCGGCTTCCGGTAGTGGGGGAGGGAACAGACCACCTCCACCTTCCGCTCGGCGAACCAGCGCGGCAGGTCGTCGTACCGCGGCAGCAACAGCACCGTCAGGTTGCAGCGGTCGATCACGTGCTTCCCGCGCTCCACGCAGGCGTCCACGAGGTACCGGAAGTGCGGGTTCAGCTCGGGAGCCCCCCCGGTGATGTCCACCGTGTGGGCCGGGGTCTGGTCCAGCGCGCGCAGGCAGGCGTCGATGGTGTCCCGGTCCATGTTCTCGACCACGCGGTCCGGCCCGGCGTCCACATGACAGTGACGGCAGGTCATGTTGCACAGCCGGCCGATGTTGATCTGGAAGATCTCGGCCTCGCCCGGGTGCAGTCCGTCGAAACCAGCCGCGGCGATCGCCGACTCGAAGTCGGCATCAGAGAGCTCGAGCGACGCCAGGAGGCGGAGCTGCGCCTCGGGCGGCGCCAGGTTCGCACGGCGCGCCCGCAGCGACGCGGTGCCCTTGGGCCCGCTGTCCACCGAGTCGAGCGCGAGCTGGTCGCGGATGGAGGACAGGTCGTTCGGGGGCATCTACATCCCTGCTTTCTTGGCGTGCTCGATCATCTGCATCCCGTGTACGAGCGTGGCCCCCCCGCGGATTGCCGACGCCACCATGATCGCTTCGGTCATCTGGGCCAGGTCGGCGCCCTTGGACTGGGAGTCGGTGGTGTAGGCCTCGATGCAGTAGGGGCACTGCACCGCGTGGGCCACCGCGAGCGCGATGAGGCTCTTTTCCCGCTCGGAGAGCGCGCCTTCAGCGAACACCGCGCCGTACCAGTCGAAGAACTTCTTCCCCAGCTCCGGGGTAGCCTCGCCGACCTTTCCGAAGTTCGCGAGGTGTTCGGGCTTGTAGTAGCTGTCCATGGGGCTCCTCGGGGGGCCGCAACGCGTATTCCCTTTGCCGCACGGCGGGAAGGCACGGACCGAAAGGGCCCGTGCGCGTCATGTTGGATAGTCACCGTTCGCGCGACCGCCCCGCAGGAGACCCCGCTCATGTCGATCCACCCCACCGCTATTGTCGACGCCGCCGCCGAGCTCGGCCCCGACGTGCAGATCGGCCCCTACGCCGTCATTCGGGCCGGGGTCGTGCTTCACGCGCGGGTGAGCGTCGGCCCGCACGCGGTGGTGAGCGGCCCCTCCGAGATCGGCGAGGACTCGAAGATCTACCAGTTCGCCTCGATCGGTGGCGAGCCCCAGGACCTCAAGTACCGCGGCGAGACGACCCAGCTCATCGCCGGCGCCCGGAACGTGTTCCGGGAGAACGTGACGGTCAACCGGGGCACGGCCCACGGCGGCGGCGTCACGCGCATCGGCAACGACAACCTGTTCATGGCCGGCTCCCACGTCGCTCACGACTGCCAGGTCGGCAGCGGGTGCGTGTTCGCCAACTACGCGGCGCTCGCCGGGCACGTCACCGTCTTCGACAAGGCCATCCTCGGCGGCTTCTCGGGGGTGCACCAACACTCCCGGGTCGGTCGGTGCGCGATGGTGGGCGCGGGGGCCATGGCCGCCCAGGACGTCCCGCCCTTCACCATCTGCCAGGGGGACCGGGCGCGGCTCTTCGGCCTCAACATCGTCGGCCTGCGCCGCGCCGGGTACCGCCTCGAGGTGCTCCAGGCGCTCAAGAACGCCTACCGGGAGCTGTTCCACCAGGGCATGCCGATGCGCATCGCCCTCGAGCAGGTCCGGGAGGTGTACGCAGACGTGCCCGAGGTGGTGGAGCTGGTGGACTTCTGTGAGTCGTCCAGTCGGGGGATCTGCCGGTCGGCGGGCGCCGAGCAGCCGGCCGAGTAGAGGAGGGTGCCCTCCGTGCCGCTGAAGGTCGCGCTTCACGGCGTGGGCGCGATGGGGCGTCATCACGCCCGTCACCTCGAAGCGCTCGGGGTCGCCCTGGTGTGTGTCGATGCGGCCCAGGGGCACCACGGGGACCCGACGGGCGTCGATGCCGCGGTGATCGCGGTTCCCACGGCCGCGCACGTCGCGGTCGCGCTTCCCTACCTGGATCGGGGCATCCCCTGCCTGGTGGAGAAGCCGCTGGCCGCCTCGGTCGCCGACGCCGCCCGGCTCGCGGCCTACCCGCACCTCGCGGTGGGCCACGTCGAGCGTTTCAACCCCACCCTGCGGGCCCTGGACGGCGTCGACATCCGCTTCCTCCAGACCGAGCGCCTCGCCGCCTACTCCGCGCGCGGCACCGACGTGGACGTGATCCTCGACCTCATGATCCACGACCTCGACCTGTTCCTCCACCTCGTCGGCGACGACCTCGTCGACGTCCGCGCCAACGGCATCGCCGTGGCCACGGGTGGGGTCGACCTCGCGCAGGCCCGCGTCGAGACCAGGGACGGCCGGGTGGGCACCTTCACCGCCTCCCGGGTGAGCCGGAAGAAGGCCCGCGTCCTGCGCGCGTTCACCGACGGCGCGTACTGGAGCCTCGACCTGGGCGCCCGGCTCGGCGCGCGCGTGACCTGGGGGGCCGAGGGCCTCGAGGAGGCGCCCATCGTGGTCCCCGCGGCAGATCCCCTGCAGGCCGAGCTCGCGGCCTTCCTCGCCGCGGTCCGCGGGGAGGGGCCTTTCGTCGCCTCGGGGGCGTCCGCGCTCGCCGCGGTCCAGCTCGCGCTGCGGATCCAGGGCTTGTGCGCCGCGTCCTGATCAGCGTGGGCGAGCCCTCCGGCGACCGTCTCGCCGCGGAGCTGGTGCGGGCGCTGGGCGGTCAGGTGCGGGTGGAAGGCGTGATCGGGCCGGCGCTCGCCGCGGCCGGGGCGCACCCGGTCGACGGGGCGGTGCCCATGCCCGGTGCGATGGGCCTCGTAGAGGTGATCCGTCACCTCGGGACCATCCGCCGCAACCGCCGCGCCCTCATCCGCGCGCTCGACACCCGCCCCGACCTGTACATCACCGTCGACTCGCACGCGTTCCACGCACCCCTCGCCCGTGCGGCGCGGGCGCGCGGGATCCCCGTCGTCGGCTACGTCGCCCCGCAGATCTGGGCGTGGCGGCCGGCGCGGGCGCAGGGAATCGCCGAGCAATGGAGCGAGATCCTGTGCTTATTTGCGTTCGAGCCGGCGCTCTACACCCGATGGGGGGGCCGGGCCACCTGGGTGGGCCACCCCGTCCGGGACCGTGTGGGCCCGTCGAGGCGTGAGCCCGGTGTCGTGGCGCTGTTTCCAGGCTCCCGACCCTCCGAAGTGCGCCGTCACCTCGCCGTGTTCCTCGCCGCTGCTGCCGCCCTCCCGTCCACCGAACGCCTCGTGGCCCTGCCCGCCGGAGTCTCCCCCGATCCCGCGCATCCGGACCGCCACCCCTACGCCCCCCAGATCGCGCTGGACGGGGCGCGGCTGGTCGGCACCGCCGAGGCGCTTTCCCGCGCCGAGCGCGCCCTCTGTAAGTCGGGCACCATCACCCTCGAGCTCGCCGTGGCCGGCGTTCCCTTCGTCGTCGCCCACCGGGTGTCGTGGCTCACCTGGCTGGTCGGTCGCGCGCTGGTACGGGGCGTGAAGCACCTCGCGCTCCCCAACGTGCTCGCCGGCCGGCCGGTGGTCGCCGAGTTCGTACAGCACTTCGACGCCCCGGCGCTGACCGCCGCGCTCGCGCAGGCCATCGTGCCTCCCGCCCCCGATCTGGGCCCCCCCGGCGCCTCGGCGCGGGCCGCCGAACGGGTGCGCGTCTGGCTCACGCCCGGAAGTCGCCCCGACCGCGAGCCGGGCTAGTTGATCTGGCTGGAGGAGGCGTTCTTCTCGGTCAGGTGCGAGTAGAAGCGCTTGAGCCAGGTGTGGATCTCGTCGAGGTTCTTCCGGTCGGCGCTCTTCGACAGCGCCATCCGTCCGCGCTTGAGCGCCTGATCGACCTCGAACAGGTCCTGCTTGTGGAGCACCGCCTTCTGCTCGCGCTGGTAGGCCTCGAGCATCACCATCGTGCGCTCGACCTGGAACCGCAGCTCGCGGACCTCGTCGGCGCCCCGTTGGGCGACCTCGGACTGGGCGAATTCCTCCCGGAGCTGGTCGACCTCGAGCTTGGACATGCCGGCGGGCGCGCTGATGGTGATCTCGTTCCGGTTTCCGGACCCGTCGCGTGCGCTCACGTTCACGATGCCGCTGGCATCGATCATGAACTTCACCTCGATGCGGGGCTGCCCGCGTGGGGCGGGCTTGATGCCGTGCAGCTCGAACTCGCCCAGGCTCACGTTCTCGGCCGCGAGCGGGGACTCGCCCTGGAGCACGTGGATCTTGACCGTCTTCTGGTTGTCGACGACGGTGGAGACGAGCGCCAGCTTTTGCGAAGGGATGGGGGTGTTCTTGGCGATGAGCACCGAGGAGCGCCGGCCCTCGGTCTCGATCCCCAGGGACATGCTGGTCACGTCGAGCATGGTGATGCTCTTGACCTCGCCCTCGAGGATACCGGCCTGCACGGCGGCGCCGGCGGCCACCACCTCATCCGGGTTGTATTGCTGATTGAGCGGACGACGGAAGAACTCCTTCACCATCTCCTTCACGCGGGGGATGCGCGAGGAGCCGCCGACCATGATGACTTCGTCAACTTCTTCGATGGTGATGGCCGCGTCGGCCAGGGCACGGCGGCATTCGTCGATGCTCTGCTGGAACAGCGGCATCGCCATCATCTCGAACTGGAGACGCGAGAGCGTGCACTGCAGGTGCTTGGGGCCAGACTGATCGGCCATCAGGAAGGGGAGGTGGATCTCGGTCTCGAGGGCGGCCGAGAGCTCATGCTTGGCGCGCTCCGCCGCGTCCCGAAGGCGCTGGCGAACCACGTTGTCCTTCGAGATGTCGATGCCGTGCTCCTTCTCGAAGCGCTCCAGGAGCCAGTCCACGATCAGGCGATCGAGGTCCGCACCGCCCAGCGCGTTGTTTCCGCGCGTGGCGCGAACCTCGCCCAGGTCGCGGTCGATGTGGACGATGGAGATGTCGAAGGTGCCGCCGCCGAAGTCGTAGACCGCGATGGTGGCGGTCTTCCGGCGCTCGTGGACCGCGACCAGGGCCGCCGCGGTGGGCTCGTTGATCACGCGGAGCACGTTGAGCCCGGCGATGGTCCCGGCGTCCTTGGTGGCCTGGCGTTGCCGATCGTTGAAGTGCGCCGGGACGGTGATGATCGCCTCGGTGACGGCCTCTCCCAGGAAGTCCTCGGCCGATTTCTTCAGCTTTTGAAGGATCATCGCGGAGATCTCCGGCGCCGTGTGCTGGCGGCCGTTGACCTCGAACGCACAGTCGCCGTTCTTGGCCTCCACTACCCGGTAGTTGACGAGGGGGAGGTCCTTCCCCGCCTCGCGCAGCCGCTTCCCGATGAAGCGCTTGACCGAGTGGATGGTGTTGTCGGGGTTGATCAACATCTGCCGTTTGGCGATGTCGCCGACGAAGCGCTCCCCGTTCTTCGCGAACCCGACGACGGACGGGGTGAGGCGACCGCCCTCCTCGTTGATGATGATCCGGGGCTCGTTGCGATCCATGTAGGCGATCACCGAGTTCGTCGTTCCAAGGTCGATTCCGATCACCTTGCCCATGTTGACCTTGCCCTCGTGTCGCGCGTGAGAAGAGTACCGGCTCCGTCTGGTGAGGTCAACGCCGCGCTCATGCGCGCCGCTGGCTGCGGGGGTGCCCCGGGCGGGGGTCGAACCCGCACTCCGTAAAGGGAAGAGGATTTTAAATCCCCCGTGTCTGCCATTTCACCACCGGGGCGCATCAAGGAGTCAAGCCTCGCGAAAGGATCGTGCGCACCACCGTCTCCAATTCGGTCGGTGGCGCCGCACCTTGAAAAGATTTCACAACCGCACCGTGTTCGGTCACCAGCACGCTGTAGGGAATGATGCCCTCCCACTCCGGGAAGCTTCGCCCCAGCGCACCGTGGAGGTCCGAGCCGGCGTCGGCTTCCAGACGGACGGACTGGATGGCGAGCGAGGCGACGGCTCCCGCCGCGAGGCGGTCGGCCTCGGGCTCGTCGACGTTGACCAGGACCAGGTTCAGCTCCGGATGCGCGGCCGCGACGGCGGCCAGGATCGGCAGCTCGTACCGACACGGCCCACACCACGACGCCCACACCGCGAACAACGTGGGCTGCCCCGGAGCGGCGACGAGGGCCCGGAGCTCCCGCTCCGAGATGGTGGCGAGCGCGGGCACCGCCGCGGGGATCGCCACTGCCGACACCGGCCCCGTCGCCGGCGGCGTCGGGTGCAGGCACGCGGTGAGGACCAGCCACATGCCCAGCCCGTAGCCCATCGGGACCCCGCTGGCCCGCGGCACGACGGCGCGGTAAGAACCGAGACAGGACGTTACCGTCCCGGGAGTCGGATGTTGGCGTTGATCCTTGGAAGCCTCCTGTGTGCCGCGCAGACGCTCGCGCCCGAGGTACAGCGGGGTGAGGACCAGTTCGCCCAGGGGGACCCCTTGGGCAGCGTGGCCACCCTCGAGGCCTACGTGTCGACCCACCCGGACGATCCCGAGGCGCTGTGGCGGCTGGCGCGGGCGCTCTACGAGAAGGGCGAACTGTTGGCCGGAAAGGTGCCGGACGCCGAGCGACTCCCCATCTACGAGCGTGTCCAGGCCTTGTCGCGCCGGGTGCAGACCCTCGATCCGAACAATGGCCAGGGTTGGCTGTGGGACGGCGTCGGGATGGGGCGCGTGGCCACCGCGAAGGGCGTGCTCTCCCAGCTCTTCACCGCCGACGACATCGAGCGCCTGTGGATGCGCGCGCTCCAGACCTCCACCCGCTACGCCTCGGCCTCGGGCAACTCGACCTTCCCGGGAGACGTCTACAACGGACTGGGGCAGTTCTACCGGCTCTGTCCCGACTGGGCGGCCATGAAATGGATCTCGGGAACCCGGGGAGACATCGACAAGTCCGTCGCCTACAACCGGAAGCTGGTGGAAGCAGAGCCGCGGCGCATCGAGGCGGTGAAGGAGCTCGGCGTCTCGTTGTTGTGCAAGGCGGAGAAGCAGGGGGACGCGGCGGCCGCCGCCGAAGGGAGGATGTGGCTCGAGAAGGCGCTCGCCATCCCCGGCACCTTCCCCACCGAGAAGATCGACCACCAGCAGATCCCGGTGATCCTCGCGCGTGCGTCCGAGGCCTGCGGCTACTCGCGTGACGGGTGGGAGGACGTCTCGGAGGCGGCGTACAAGAAGTGATGGTCTGGTGGGTGTTGGTGGCGTGCGTGGCCCGGCGGACCGGCGTTGAAGCAGACCCGATCGAGGCGCCGCTGGTCGCCGCCGACGCGCTTTGGGCGCTCCGGGCCGAGCCGGAGGGGCTCCCGCGCGCGCTCGCCGCCTACGAGGCGCTGCTCGGCGTCTCCTCGGACCCTCGGGTGCTCGCGCGGGTGGCGCGGGCCCACCACCGGGTGGCCCTGGTGGCGCCGACGCCGAGCGAGGCCATCGGCAGCTACGAGACCAGTCGGGAGGTGGGGGAGCGGTGCCTCGCCGAGGCCCCCGACGTCGCGCCTTCGCTCGGGGGATCCGGTTGGGTCTGGACGGCCACGGTCCTCGCCCGCGTGGACGCGGGGCGGGCGCCCTGCTTGACCTGGGCGCTGGCCGCCACCGTCGGGGGGGTCGAGGCGCGCGGGCGCGGCGCCATGCTCGCGCTGGAGCCCGCGGCGGCGCTGGCGGAGCGGGCCCTCGCCCTCACCCCCGACGACCCGTGGGTGCTGCGTTCGGCCGCCCTCCTGGTGCTGCTCGACCCGCGGGCGGACGCGACCGCCCGCACCATGG
>JAYVAS010000865.1:0-3592 GCA_043750895.1 Pseudomonadota bacterium | reverse complement strand
GACTGGCGCGCGGAGGGGCAGAGACGGACCGCGGTGACGGTGGCGGACCGGCCCTTGAGCTGAAGTTCTTCGGTGATGCGCGGGGGCTCGCCCGCGGCCGAGGCGGTCGAGAGGCCGGCGACGATCTGTCCCGCGGTCGCCGCGCTCTGAAGCCGTTTCGCGACGTTCACGGCGTCCCCGATCACCGTGTACTGGACACGATCCTGGCCGCCGATGTGCCCCACCACGGCTTCGCCGGTGTTGATCCCGATCGAGAGCCCCAGGACGGTGTCCCCGCGCTGGGCGCGCTCCTGGTTGAGGATCTCCATGACCAGCAGCATGTCCCGGGCGCAGGCGAGGGCTCGGCGGGCGTGGTCCGGCTGGGTCGCGGGGGCGTTCCACACCACCATGACCTCGTCGCCCATGAACTTGTCGACGGTACCGTCGTGGTGGAGCGCCACCCGGCAGAGCTCGTCCAGGTACTGGCCCAGCGCCGCGACCACGACCTCCGCGGGGTGGGACTCGGTGAAGGAGGTGAACCCCGAGAGGTCGGCGAACAGCACCGACACGTCTCGCCGGCCGGTGGCCAGGGCGGACTGCCCCTGCGCCGCGAGCAGCTGGGCGACCTGCGGCGAGAAGTACCGCGAGAAGGTCAACGACAGCCGGTCGAAGTCGCGCTCCCGATTGGTTAGGCGCTCGGTGAGCATGTGGCCGCGGCGGGTGGTCAGCCAGAGGATGCCCCCCATCAGGGCGAGGTTGATGGCGACATCGGCGCTGGCGATCAACGCGCCGTCGATCGCGGCCAGGACGCCGGCGCAACCGATCAACACCGCGGTGCTGGTCACGATCATCTTGCGGTCGGTGCGGCCGGAGAGGGTGCTGAGCAGGGGGAAGAAGAAGAGGACGGCGTAGTCGTCGGCGCCTTCGCGGAGGAGCGCCGAGATCGTGATCAACGCGGCGTCGAAGGCGCAGAGCCCCCAACGGGCGGCGTGGGTGGTGGGGAGCAGCCAGTTGCCGAGCAGGGCCGCCAGCGCGAGGGGGGTGAGCCAGAGCGTGGTCCGGAGCGGCTCCCGCTCGAGGATCGGCCCGAACACGAGGAGGAACACCAGGTAGGCGCCGTAGAGCACCATCCGGAGGCGACGGGCGTGCAGGTCAGCCAAGGTGATCTCCGAGCTTTACGACCATCGCGCGCAACATCCCCACCACGGACCGCACGTGCGGTTCCGGATTTCGAGGATTGTACCATCGAAAGTAGTTCTTGGTGTCTCCCTTCAGGACGTTGATGCCGGACCGTGTCGTCTCCACGAGGTATGCGAGCGTGCCGTACCGGCCGTAGAGGTGGTCCAGCTCCATCCCCTGGCCGCGGAAGAAAAACCCCCACCGGGAGAGCTGACGGGGCCGATACGCGTGCGGCCCCATCCCGTCCTGCATCGCCTTGCCCAGCTCCGCGAAGCGGGCCCAGTCCTCCGGGCGCTCCCAGCGACCGGCCCAGGGGTAGTAGATGAAACCGCCGAACGCGTGGAGGGACACCGAGGCGTCGAAGCGTTCGGCGTCGGCCAGGGCGTCGAGGGCCCGGGTCTCGGGCTGCGAGAGGGGCGCCGGCGAGGTGACGTACCGGTTGGGGATCACCGCCTTCCAGACCGCGCGGGCTTCGCGGTTCACGGCGAAGTCGCGGTTGAGGTCGACGTTCTCCCAGTTCCCGCGGCGGTAGACGTTCTTCCCGTCGCGGAGGTCTGCCTCCACCTTGGCCCTGCCGTCGGGGTTGAGGACGGGGATCACCGTCACCTCGACGCCCTCGGGGGGGTCCAGGGCGAGGGCCTGGGCGAAGGCCAGCGCCGCCTCGGTGGGTACCCACTCCAGCGCGTGGATGTTGGCGAAGACCAGGAGCTTCCGGGCTTCCGGCACGGCGGGATCGCCGATGCGGAAGCCCCAGATGGGGACGTCGCGGTGCGTCCGGCCGACGATGAAGGGGCGGATGACCCCGGGGCGCGCCGCCACGAGGGGCGCGAGGTCGGCCCAGACGTCTTCGGCGTAGTGGTAGGCCGGCTCCGGATGGGCGGCGGGGGGATGGGCGGCGGCCCAGGCGAAGAAGAGGGGCGCGGGATCGTCGCGGACGACCGGGGGGAGCAGGGGGCTTAGCGCCGCGGCGAGCGGGGCGAGCAGGGTCCAGAGCATGGCGACGACGTAGCCCACGCAGAGTGGAGTCGGTCGAACCGGGGGTGGGTTGAGGGTCGGGCGAGGAGGAGGCCGGGTTAGCGAACCGAATGCGTCCAATCGCGCTCACCGGGGCGACCGGCTTTCTCGGTGGGCACCTCGTCGACGCGTTCCTGGCCGCCGGCTTGCCGGTTCGCGGGGTGGTGCGGCGGCCCGAGAGAGCGCGCGGGCTGACCGACCGGGGGGTCGCCCTCGCGGCCGCCGATCTCGACGACGTGGACGCGCTCGCCCGCGGGTTCGGCGGGGCCTCGGTGGTCATCGCCAACGCGGCGCTCGGCTCGTACCTGGGGAACCTGGACGACTTCGTCCGCGCCAACGTCGAGGGGACCGAGAACACCCTCCGGGCGGCCGCGGCGGCGGGCGTACCGCGGGTCGTCCTGATCTCCTCCACCGGGGTCTACCGGACCCGGGTCCGAACGCCCCTCACCGAGGACGCCGAACGGTACGGACCGGTGCGGAGGCGCTCCTGGAGCGATCTCACCACCGACTGGCGCTACGCGCTCACCAAACACCTCGCCGAGGAGCGTGCGTGGGCGCTCGCGGCGGAGCTCGGACTCGGTCTGACGGTGCTCCGTCCGGGTCCGATCTACGGAAGCCGTGACAGCCGGTGGACGGCGCGGTTCCTCAGGGCCCACGCCCGGTCGTGGGTGGTGGCCCCGACGGTGGGGGTCCCGATGGTCCACGCGGGGGACGTGGCGCGGGTGGTCGTCGCCGCCGTCGAACGACCACAGCTCGCTGGGCGCGCCTACAACGTCGCGGGGCCGCCCACCTCGGTGGTGACGGTGCTGCGCACGCTCACCCGCCTGGTGGGGCGGGGGCCAATCGTCTTCCCCGTCCCGGTGCCGCTCTGGGTGCGGTACGACACCACCGCCGCCACGCGCGACCTCGGCTTCGTGGTGCGACCGTTGGAGGAGGGCCTCGAGGAGGTGCTGCTGGGGGACGGGCGCCCGGCGTCATGACCGACACCTTCACCTACGCCCCGCCCACCGACCCCTGGCTCACGGTCGTGCACCAGGACCGCGACATGCTGGTCGTCGACAAGCCGGCCGGTCTGCTCTCGGTGCCGGGCCGGGGCGCCGACCGCGCTGACAGCGTGATGAGCCGGGTGCTACGGGATCATCCGGGTGCCTTCTACGTGCATCGGCTCGACATGGACACGTCAGGGCTCCTCGTGGTGGCGCTGCGTCGTAAGGCCGAGGCGGAGTTGAAGCGGCAGTTTCGAGAGCGGCTGGTGGAGAAGGTGTACCGCGCGCGGGTGTGGGGGGTGGTGCCCGAAGACAGCGGCGTCATCACGCTCCCGTTGGGGCCCGATCCGTCGGAGCCGCTGCGTCATCGGGTGGATCACGAGGCCGGCAAGCCGGCGGAGACCGCGTGGCGGGTCCTGGCGCGAGAGGGCGGC
>JAYVAS010000864.1:0-4053 GCA_043750895.1 Pseudomonadota bacterium | reverse complement strand
CCGGTGAGTCGATGGCCGCCTCGACCGCCTCGACGAGCATCAGGCACTCGGCGTCGTGGCGGATCCGCGCGCCGCGCATGGCGTCGTCCCAGCCCAGGGCGTCGTTCATCGCCAGCCGCGCCACGGTTTGCTGTACCGCCCCGCCGAAGCGTGACTCTCTCCACCGCCCGAACCGCTCGCCTGTCACCCATGATCTTGTTGCGCCCCCGAGAGTCCGATTCACGCTGGGCCAGTACACCTCGTCGGCCCCCGGCGGGGATCGAACACTGCGGGTGGACCGGTCATGCCGCCTGAGCCCGGCAATCAGGAGAAATTCTGGTTGCGCCCCGGAGGGGGTTCCGCTTACTGGGCGAACAACGATGGAACTCCTCTGGGCACACCCACGAAACTTCTGCCTGGAGCGACCATCACGGTGTGGAACGCTGCCCAGTACTGGGGTTTGGACACCGGCACCGCATGGCAGACCCTCGCGAACGCTGACATCTACGTCCTCGGTCGCCCCGCGTTCTACGTGACCAGCGGGGTCGCCGCCACGGTTGCAGGAGCTGGGGTTCAAGCCACGTTTGAAATCGAGTTCGGGTAGCGATCGTGGCGATCACCTTCGGGAGTGGCTTCCGAGTGGAGACGTGGGCGCCGGAAAGGCCCGCCGATCGCGGCTCCCCGGCCCACGTCGGCGCCCCGCCCCCCGCGGCCGGTCCTGGAGCGGCAGGGCTTCCAGGCGCGGCGATCCCCACCGGCGCCCTGTCGCCCCCGGGGCTGGGGCCGTTGGTGGGCGGCGGGGTGCTCCCCGGCGGGAGCGTGTTGCCTGGGGGTGGGCCCCAACCGCGCGGCGTCGAAGACTCCGTCAGGTTTCCGGAGAGCCGCGGCGGGCCGATCCGAACCACCTCGATCACCTGGGGCGCCGCGGAGACGGTGGTGAGCGCCGATCCGACGGGCGCGGCGCTGGTGTTTTTGAGCTTCGCCTTCACGCTCAACCACGCCCGATGGCTCGACGTCCTCACCGACGGCACCGTGGTCGTCGCCTACGTGTACGCCGAAGAGCTCTTCCTGTGGGAGCGCACCAGCGCCTGGACCCAGGTCACCCTGCCGCCCGAGGTCGGCACCACCGAACTCGACACCGTCGCGATCGCCACCTTCGGCGCCGACACGCTCGGGATCGCGGCGGTCTCCGCGGGTGTGGTCGTGTACCACGAACTCTCCCGGGCCAGCGGCGCATGGGCGTGGGTGCGCACCTATGCCGGGAGCCTGCTCGACGGGTGCAACCGGCCCTCGCTGGCATTCAGCCCGTCGGGGAGCCCGATCCTGGTGTACCAGGGGTACCCCTCGCGCACCGACCCCTCCTCCATCGCCTTGGAGGACATCGACGGCGGGGTGCAGTGGGTGGTCACCACCCCCTCCGTCGGGGAAGCGTCGTTGGCGTCCGTTGCCGCCAGTCCCACCGGCGTGGCCGTGGTATGGCGCACCTCGGCCAGCGACGACGCTGGGACGGACGGCACGGTCGAGACGGTGATCGCCGGCTACGACGGCTCGGGCTTCGTCGATCCGACCACGGCGGCGTACACCACCCTCGCGGGGGACGCGCTGGGCGAGTACGCGGCCTGGGACCCCGGCGTCACGGCGCTCACGAACGGTGGCTTCGTGTGTGGGTTCCAGCAACACACCGGGTCGTCCGGTGCGGCGCCGGACATCTACGCCGCCACCTTCGACGGGGCGGCCTGGCTCGGAAAGGAGCAGATCTCGGACGGCACCCAGCCGCACAACCACTTCTGCCAGATCGCCTCGGGGGACTACACCCTGGCGGTGTGGGAGGGACGGGACCGGCCCATCCAGGTGGCCACCCGTTGCGACGTGCTGGGGTGTTCCGCCCGCGCCGTCGATGCGGGCCTCCCCGCGCTCCAGGCATTGGATACCCTCGACACGCCGGTCCTCGGCGCCGACTTCGCCGTCTACCCCTGCGGAGGGGTGTTCGGCGCCGTCGCCCTGCTGGTCTGGTACGACGGCACCGCCAACACGATCCAGTTCCGACAGGGAGTGGTTTCATGATCCCCCTCCTCTTCACCCTCCTGGCCTGCCGTGTAGAACCCAAGGACACGGACCTGACCGATCCCACCGGCACGGACCCGACCGGGACCACGCCGGACACCGACACGGAAGGCGACACGGACACGGACTCCGACTCCGACACGGACACCGACACCGACACCGACACCACGCCTACCCCCAACCAGGTGGACGACGACGGGGACGGCTACACCGAGGAAGAGGGCGACTGCGACGACGCCGATCCGACCACCGAACCCCGCTACGGCGCCGAGATCTGCGACGACGGGGTGGACAACGACTGCGACGGTAAGGTGGACGACGGGTGCGGGACCAACCGGGCGGCCCGGTATAACCGCACCATCTTCGAGGTCGACGGCGGCGTGCTGATCGGCGCCGCCTCCGGCCAAGAGTTCCGCAATGACGCCGGCGAGGTGTTGTGCGCCAACCTGGGGCGGATGACCGAGATCGGTCCCGCGCCCGGGGGGTGCCCGGACTGCACCTGGGCCTTCGCGGTGGACCTGCACGACATGGCCTGGGTGGGGGACCGGTGCGCGCTGATAGATTGGAACCCCTGGTTGGACGGGGGGATGGAACACGAGAACGACTATCTGGACCCTGACTATTTCGCCTACGCCCCATATTACTATCGAGACGGCACCGGTCCGACCTACGAGGCGATTCTCTTCATGAACGCGCTTGGAGACTGGAAAGGGTCCGGCTACTTCTCCGATTGGCGCGGCGACAACGTCACCGTCACTGGCAACACCGTCGAGTGGGGCGGACTCTGGTACTACTATTACTACTGACAGGGGCCCCGCGATGTTGGTTCCTCGTGCGCCAACCGTCCCCCCGTCGGAGTGATTTCATGATCCCCCTCCTCTTCACCCTCCTGGCCTGCCGTGTAGAACCCAAGGACACCGACCTCACCGGCCCCACCGGCACGGACCCGACCGGGACGGACACCCGGACCGAGACGGATGCCGACTCCGACACGGACACCGACACCGATACGGATACCGACACGGACACCGACACCACCCCCGAGCAGGTGGACGACGACGGGGACGGCTACACCGAGGAAGAGGGCGACTGCGACGACGCCGATCCGACCACCGAGCCCCGCTACGGCGCCGAGCTGTGCGGCGACAAGGTGGACAACGACTGCGACGGCAAGGTGGACGACGGCTGCGGGACGAATCAGGCTGCGCTGCACACCCACACGCTCTTTGAGGTCGACGAAGGCGTGCTGATCGGCGCCTCGAGGGGCATCGAGTTCCGCAACGACGCCGGCGACGTGCTATGCGCCAACCTGGGGCAGATGACCGAGATCGGGCCCGCCCCCGGGGGGTGCCCGGACTGCGCCTGGGCCTTTGCGGTAGACCTGCACGACATGGCTGGGTAGGGGATACGTGTGCGCTGCTGGATTGGCACCCGGGCTACGACATGGAGATGGCGTTGGAGAACGAGTACGTCTATCCAGAGTATTTCGCCTACGCCCCATACTACTATCGAGACGGTACAGGCCCGACCTACGAGGCGATCCTCACCTGGAATCCCACGGGATATTGGCAGGGAACCGGCTATTTCTCCGATTGGCGCACGGACAGCGTCACGGTCACCGGCAACACCGTGGAGTGGGGGACACGGTTGGGCTACTACTACTACTACTGAATGACCGGGGCACGTACGCCGGCTCCGCAACAAACTTCTGAGCGAACGATCAGCGTCGCCAGACCCCTCTTGTCCGCGCGGACGTCCGCCGCGCCCCCCCTCACAACTCAATCACCTCTTCCACCCCGAACGGACTGGGCCGCCACTCCACCAACTCGACCTCGTGCCGGTCCGTGCTCCACCCGCCGTATCCTGCCACGAACTCCGTCAGCGTACGACCCAACCACGCGGTGTCCGCGTCCGGTGAGTCGATGGCCGCCTCGACCGCCTCGACGAGCATCAGGCACTCGGCGTCGTGGCGGATCCGCGCGCCGCGCATGGCGTCGTCCCAGCCCAGGG
>JAYVAS010000863.1:0-3163 GCA_043750895.1 Pseudomonadota bacterium | reverse complement strand
CCGGTGAGTCGATGGCCGCCTCGACCGCCTCGACGAGCATCAGGCACTCGGCGTCGTGGCGGATCCGCGCGCCGCGCATGGCGTCGTCCCAGCCCAGGGTGTCGTTCATCGCCAGCCGCGCCACCAGGTTTGGCAACGCCGCCGATCCGTCGGCCTCGGCCTTCCGGATGTCGGCGGCCCACGCGGACACCAACGAGGCGCGCCGAATCAGGCTGCGGGTGAACGGCGTCTCGCGCAGCCCCAACTCGGGGGCGAGGTTCCGCGGCGTGACGGTCAAGAGCAGCGGGAGCGCCGAGGTCCGTCCGCGGATGTCCAGCGCGTCGGGGAGCTCGACCCGCTCCTCGGACGCGGCGTCGCGCGCTTCGATGCGCACCCCGTCGAGGAACCGCGCCAGCTCGACGGCCGCAGCGGGGATCCGGCTCTCGTCCGAGGCCCGCGACCAGCGACGCCGCACGTTGGCGAGCGCCGCCGCCCACGGATCGCCCGGCTCGACGTGGCCGGACACGAAGGCGTCGACGAGGCGATTGGACCAGGGGCCCAACGCGTCCACCGGGAAGTCGGGCGCCTGGACGTGCTCCTGGAACAAGAGCGCCCAGGTGGCCACGTCGCACGCGAGGTACAGCGCCACCGGGGAGGCTTCTGGCCAGACCCGCCCCGCGAGCCGACCGGGCTTCAGCGCGTCGAGGGCCAGGTAGTCCTGGGTCAGTCCGAACTCGAAGGCCCACCACAGGGAACGATCGCCGGCGACGGCGAACCAGTCGGACAGGCGGGGCGCGTACGGTTGGAAGAGCGGCATCGGGGGTCCTGGTTCGGACGGTGGATCGGATCGACAGCGCGACTGCACGAGGGGTGAAGGAACGGCAGGGGAGACCACCCCACTCCCCCGATGGACTCCGCCAGCTCCGCTTCGACCCCGACAGCGATGTCGTGATCGACCACAGCCAGCTCGACGCGCTCGCCCGCTGGATGGGGGCCCACCCCAAGGTCACCCTGCTGCGGGTGGAGGGCCACGCGGCCGCGACCGCCGAACTGGCGTACGCTGGGCTGGCCTCGCTCTTGCTTGTCCCCGTACCGGAGACTTCCCCATGCACCTGCTCCTCTTCGTCGCCGCCTGCGTGGACAAGCCCGCCGTCGACGACACCGCCCCCGGCGTGACCGACACCGCCGACGCCGACACCGACACCGACACCGACGCGGACACCGACGCCGACGCCGACGCCGACGCCGATGCCGACGCCGACGCCGATACGGACGCCGACACCGACGCGGACACCGATTCGGACGCCGACTCCGATGCCGACACCGACTCGGACACCGACACCGACACCGACACCGACACCGGCGCGTGCTCCCTCGCGGACCTGGTCTGGTCGGCCGAGATGCGCGACAGCTCGGGCGTGGCCGGGACCACCTTCCCGCAGACCGAGTCGTTGACCGCCGCCGGGATCGTCACCAACCCCTGCACGAGCGACATCGCCTTCCCCAGCACCTGCAGCAACACCTGGCTGTCCGGGATCTCGATCACCAGCGCGTCCGGCATGGGCATGGGCGTAGCGATGGCGTGCGACGGGGTGCGCACCAGCTTCACCGTCTCCGCCAAGGGTTCGCTCGAGCTCTCCGAGTCGATGGGCCGCTTGTCCCCTGACAGCTACACCCTGGACGTCAGCTTCACCCCGGGCACCGCGGCGAGCGGGTCGTTCACCGTGACCCGCTGAAGCGCCGCATCCGTCGTCGGGTGGATGCGAGCGCTGAACCTCGCCGGGGGTGTCGAGGCTCTTCCAGATAGCGGTGTCAATCCGACACACAAACCGGAGGTTCCCATGCTCGCCAAGATCCTACCCGCCAACGAGAGCAACCTCGACCGCGGCATCCGCGTCGTCCTCGGGGTCGTGCTCCTCTCGCTCGTGTTCGTGGGCCCGAAGACCCTCTTCGGCCTCATCGGGCTCGTGCCGCTGGCCACCGGCCTGCTGGGCAGTTGTCCGATCTACACGATGTTCGGGATGTCCACCTGTCCCCGGAAAGCATAGGCAGAATGGGAGGCGGGGGAGCCGACGCGCGTCACGCGCTCGTCGACGCCCACCTTGCCCGGGTCTGGCGGTATGCGCAGGCCTTGACCCACGACCCGGTCGCTGCCGAGGACGTGGTGCAGGAGACGTTCCTCGCCGCCCTCAGCACCCCGACCGGGCCGGCCACGGAGGACCCGATCCCGTGGTTGCTCACCATCGCGCGGAATCGATGGGCGCGCCAGAACCGCAGGCGCGCCGGGGAGCCGACCACGTTCAGCTCCCTGGAGGACCTCGGGGTCGCGGCCGGCTGGGGCGCCGACCCCGAGCGGGCGGCGATCGCCGCCGAGAGCCGGGAGCGGGTGCAAGCGGCGCTCGCCACCTTGAACCCCGAGGATCGGGAGGTGCTCTGGCTACGGGACGGAGAGGGCTTGGAGGGTCAGACCGCCGCGGACGTGCTCGGGCTCAGCCTGGACGCGATGAAGAGCCGCCTGCACCGCGCGCGGCTCCGGCTCATGCACGCCCTGCGCGAAGGAGGAGACGATGGCCGTCGATCGTGAAGTCGCCGGGATCCGGTGCACCGAGGTGCTCGCGCACCTGTCGGACTACCTCGATGGATCGGTGTCGCCCGAGCTGCGCGGCCGGATCGAGGCGCACGTCGGGGCCTGCGCCTGGTGTGAGCGTTTCGGCGGTGCGTTCAGCGCCACGGTGACGCGGCTCCGCACCCAGCTCGACCACGGGGATCCGCCCGACGCCGCCCGCGAACGGGTCCTCAGGCGCCTCGCCAGCCCCTGACCGCGCGCCCTACCACGGTCCGATGATCGCCACCGTGGTGTCGGCGGCGCCCTGGAGGTTCACGAACAGCACCTTGCCGTCGGGCGAGAAACAGGGGCCGGCGAACTCGTCGCCGGGCGGTCCCGGGTTGCCGCGCGCATTGCGCGCGATCGGGTAGACGACGCCGTCGCGGTGGCCCAGCCCGCGCAGGTGCTGGTGGGTGGCCCCACCCAACGCGTCGTAGTTGTCCTCGGCCAGCACCACGTCCCCCCAGGGGGCGAACACCAGGTTGTCCGGCATGGAGAGCACGGTCCGGTCGGTCACCTGGTGGCGGAGGGTCACCTTCCGGCGCGCGTGGTTGAGCTCCCACACCTGCCCCGCACCCA
>JAYVAS010000862.1:0-5052 GCA_043750895.1 Pseudomonadota bacterium | reverse complement strand
AACCTCCGGAAGGAGCTGGGGCTCCCCGAGTCGATGGGCGTCGGGCCGTACCCGGAACCCAAGCCGACCCCCACCGCGTCGCTGTTCATCTCGCCCACCCAGGCCACGCTGACGGTCGAGTTCTAGCCGGATGTGGCTCGTCGCCGGTGCGCTCGCGGCCACCCCGGACCCGCTGGCGACGGTGGAGGCCGCCCAGCAGGCCATCTTCGACCACGTCGCCCCGGCGGTGGTCTACATCGTCACCGGTGACGGTATCGGCTCCGGCTTCTTCATCGACGCCGACGGGCTGATCCTCACCGCCGCGCACGTGGTGGGCGACGCCGAGCGGGTCGAGATCATCCGCGTGGACGGCACCCGGTTGACCGGCGTGGTCGCCGAGCGTGCCACGGGCGCCGATCTGGCCCTGGTGAAGGTGGTGGGCACCGGGTTCCCCTGGTTGAAGCTGGTCACCGACGACTCGCTCCGGGTAGGCAGTTGGGTGGGCTCGGTGGGCCACGGCGAGGGCGGCGGCTGGACCTACACCACGGGGATGGTCACCAACCTCTACCCGGAAGGGGAGGATCACCCGGTCTTTCAGACCCAGATCCCCCTCAACCCCGGCAACTCCGGCGGCCCGGTGGTAGACCGCCACGGCGACGCGGTGGGGATCGTGAACGCCGGGATCATGAGCGCCCAGGCCATCAACTTCGCCACGCGGGCGGGGGTTGCGACGCGCACCTTGTGGATGCTCTCGGATTCGTGCGGCTGTCTGGTCGTGCGGGCCCCGGCGGGGGTCCCGGTGTTCCTCGACGGCAAGATGGTCGGAACGGGCCCCCTCGTGCGGGTGGACCCCGCGGCAGGGGCGCACGTCGTCTTCGCGATCGTGGGCGGGAAGCGCGTCGAGGCGTCCGTGACCTGGCCGGGCACCACCTCCGTCACCCTCGAGTAGGCGGGATACACCCGCCCGCGTGAACGACGCCCTCATCGTCTCGGCGCTCTCGGTGGTGCCCAAGAACTTCGTGGCCCGCTGCATGGGCATGTTCGCGCGTACGCGCCTGCCCGACGTGCTCCGGCGCGCCCTGCTCCGGTGGTACGTCGGGAAGTACAAGGTGAACCTGGATGAATGCCAGGGAACGCTCGACGACTACCCCACCCTGGTGGACTTCTTCACCCGCGCGCTCAAGCCGGGCGTGCGTCCCCTCGATCGCACCCCCGCGGTGGTGGTCTCGCCGGTGGACGGTACCTGCTACGTCGCGGGCAAGGTCGAGGGCGGGCGCCTTCCACAGGCGGGGGCGCTCGACTACGCCGTCGCCGATCTCCTCGGCGGGGACCACCGCTACGACGGCGGCGACTACGCGGTCCTCTACCTCTCGCCGCGCGACTACCACCGGGTCCACAGTCCCCGGGAGGG
This sequence comes from Pseudomonadota bacterium, assembly GCA_043750895.1. Lineage (GTDB taxonomy): Bacteria > Myxococcota_A > UBA796 > UBA796 > SXON01 > JAYVAS01. Next base: position 3,662 of record JAYVAS010000862.1, on the reverse strand, counting down.
CCAGGTCAGCCGCCTCCACTACCTGCCGGGTCGCCTCTGGCCCGTCTTTCCGGCGGCCACCCGCTCGATCCGGGACCTCTTCGCCGCCAACGAGCGGATGGTCGTCTGGTTGGAGACGGACGTGGGGGAGATCGCGGTGGTCATGGTCGGGGCCTTCGGGGTCGGCCGGATGCGCACCGTGTGCGACGACACCATCACCAACACCGGGGGCGTCGGCGCATCGATTCGACTACCGACCCCGCGCCACCTCGCGCGTGGCGAGGAGCTCGGGCGCTTCGAGATGGGCTCCACCGTGATTCTGGTGTTCCCCCCTGGGTCGGTCACCTGGACCATGAGGCCGGGGGAACCGGTGCGGCTCGGGGCACCCATCGGCCGGCTCACGCCGTCCCCCTGAAACCGACCGACGCGTCGATATTCTACCTTGGACGGACGTTAGCTGCCAGGGTAGTGCGTGCACGGAGGCTCCCGTGTTCGCCGCCACTCCGTCCTCTCCCCCGATGTTCAAGAACAAGTTCCTCGACGCGTTCTCCCGCGTGCCGTGGTTCCTGGTCCCGATCGTCTACGTCCCCATCATCGTCGGCCTGTTGGGCTACGGCCTCGTCACGCTGGGGATTCCGGTGTGGGCTACCGTCCTGCTCTACGCCGCAGGCTGGTTCGTGTGGACGTTCACCGAGTACTGGCTGCACCGAACGCTGTTCCACTGGACCCCGGCCACCTCGTGGGGGCCCCGCTTCCACTTCTTCCTCCACGGCGTCCACCACGAGTACATCGACGACCATCTCCGGCTCGTGATGCCCCCCGCCGCGAGCATGGGCCTCGCGGTGGTGTTCTTCGCGATGTGGTACGCGATCCTGGGCATCTGGGCGGTGCCCTTCTTCGCCGGCAAGGTCACCGGCTACCTCGGCTACGACATGGTCCACTACTACGTGCATCACGGGAAGCCGACGTCGAAGTGGATGAAGCGCCTGCGCGCCAACCACATGAACCACCATCACAACAAGGATGGGCGGAAGTTCGGGGTCAGCACGATGTTCTGGGACCGGGTGTTCCAGACCGCGTGAGCGGTCAGCGATCGGACAGCCGGAAGCGGTCACGGCCCTCCGCCTACCCCTCCGCGCACCCGTCCCCCGGCAGCCCCGCGGGATCCCCCTGGTCCACCCACCACGTCTCTGGCTGGGAGTACTCGCCCGCGTAGGGGTCGATGGTGCTGCCCGCGGCGTCCTGCAGCTCGAAGTGCAGGTGGGGCATGGAGCTGTAGCCGCTCGACCCGACCCGCCCGAGCACGTCGCCGCACGCCACCTCGTCGCCGACCGCCACCGCGACCGAGTCGGTCATCATGTGCCAGTACAGCGTGCGCCAGCCGCCCTCGTGCTCGACGATGACCGAGTTCGCGATGCCGTCGTTGCCGTCGCAGTCGATGCCGTCGAGGGTGGCCGAGCAGCGGTCGTAGTGGCCGTCCTCGGTGGCGACCACGACGCCGGGCGCCGCGGCCACGATGGTGGCGCTGCCGGCGTCCATGGTGTCGAAGCCGCCCACGAGCAGGAAGTCGCTTCCGTCGTGCTCGTCGTAGCACCAGGGGAAGCCGCGACCGTCGTAGTTGGTGCAGATGGCGGCCTCGAGCGACGCCGGCTCGTAGACGGTCGGGTCGTGATCCACGCCGGTGGTCTGCTCGAAGAGCGTGGTCTCCACCAACGGGAAGCGGAACTGGAGGGCGCCGCGGGGGACCGCCGGGATCGTCGACCCGGTGTCGGCTTCCTTTGCCGCCGTGTCCGCGCCCTCCCCGCCGCAGGCGAGGAGCGCCAGGAGCATCACTCTTTGAGCAGGGCGTCGACCGTGAGCTGGTCGGCGCCGGGGAACTGGTAGTCGCCGAACTCGTCGGGCTTGACCCAACGAACGGCGTTCACCCGGCGCGGTTGAGCCTCGCCCACCAGAGCGCAGCGGTAGACCACCATCTCGAGCTCGTAGGCCGTGTACTGGTGCGTGACCTGGAGTACGCGGTGGCCGACCTGGCAGGTGGCGCCGATGCGGTCCTCGAGGGTGCGGCGGAGGGCGTCGACGTCGCTCTCCCCGGGGTGCACGCGGCCTCCTGGGAACTCCCAGAGGAGCGGAAGCGCGGCCTCGGCGCGACGTTGCGTGATCAGGTAGGCGCCATCGCGTTCGATCTCGGCGGCCACGATGCGGGTGCGCGGAAGCGGCATGAAACCCTCGGATCCGCGGTCTATCACGGTGCCCGACGGCGTCGGCGCCGCAACGGAGTGTCGTAGATGCGAGCCCGGCTACGGTCAGATGACCGATGGGCGACTACTATGGTCGTTGGTTCGAGGACTACGACAATGATTCGGTCAGCCATCAAGAGTGGGCTCAAGAAGGTACTGGGCGTCGAGTTCAAGTCCGCCCCGGCCGCGGCCCCTCCCGGCCCGCCGCCGGCGTGGAAGTTTCCCGATGCCGCCGCGGTCACGCCCCGGGCTGATGTGTCGGCGCCGAGCGCGCCTGCGCCGGCGGATGCGTCCGCTCCGGTCGTGTCTGCGGACGCCCCGGTCGCCCCCAGCGCCGAGGTTGTGGCCGCTCCGGTCGCGGCGCCAGCGGTCGCTCCGGCGGCCGTCTCCGCGGCAGCGGTCTCCCCGGCGGACGACACCGCCGGTCCCGCCCTCACCATGGAAGCCGTCCAGGAGATCATGGACGAGATGGTGCGGCCGGCCCTCCAGGGGGACGGTGGCGACATCACGCTCCTCAAGGTCGAGGACAACGACATCTACGTGAAGCTCGTGGGCTCCTGCTCCACCTGCCCCTCGTCGATCATGACCATGAAGATGGGCGTGGAGGCGCTCCTCAAGGAGGAGTTCCCGGTCATGCGCAGCCTCATCCAGGTCGATTAGCCCCGCTTCGACACGCGCCCGCTCCACAACGTCGGCGCGCGCTGAGGGACGACCCAACCGGCTGCGATCCACTCGTTCACCGGGTGGTGCAGTCCCACCTTGCCCACGTAGAGCGTGTCGAGGGAGCCTCCCGCTGACAGCCAGCCGCGAACGTGGTGGTAGCCGATGTGGTAGACGGCATCCTTGGCGAAGACCCCGGGGGCGCCCGGGCAGGCCAGCCCTCGCTTGACGCGGAGCGCGATCGCCCAACCGGCCTCCGGACCGACACGGTCCGACACCATCCGGTGGACCTCCGCGAAGCCCGCTTCGCGTGCGAGCAATACCGCGGCGGCCACCAGCGCCTGGCGGTCGAGCAGGTGCCCGGTCGTGACCCCCACCCGCTCCTCGGCGACGATCGCGAGCCCTTCCTCGGTGGCGAGCGCCCCCGGGAGCCCGGTTCGGAACAACGCGAGGGACTGGGCGTCCCCGTTCACGCTGCGTTGCACGTGGACGTCGATCTCGTGGGCGACCAGGCTGAAGACGTCCGACGGTCGGAAGCTGGCCCGCGGGTTCACCCGGACTTCGCGCCGAGGGGAGTCCACCAGGACCCGCGAGGACAACAGGGGGTCCAGGCGGGTGGACCATCGGACCATGCCGCGTTCGGTGAGCGCACGCTGGAGGAGGGTCGCCATCTCGACGGCCGAGACCGTCGCGCGCTCGGGGGTGTCCGCGTCTGCTTGCACGCGATCGGGCGCGTCGATGTGCTCCGGGTACCAGGCGTGGACGCGGGCCAGCGCGTCGAAGGCG
>JAYVAS010000861.1:0-18564 GCA_043750895.1 Pseudomonadota bacterium | reverse complement strand
CTGCTCGCACCCCACGCGTGGATGGTGCGCCATCGCCTGGCGCCGCACCTGATCGATGACCACTCGTTGTGGGGCGCGATGCGGGAGCTGCCGGTGCTCGTCCAGAACACCCGCGAGCGCCGCCACCAGCTCCTCACCCACCTCGACGTGGACGCGGACAGCCTCGAAGCCGAGGTCACCACCCGGCCGTTGGTCATCGCCTGCGGGGGCGGGGGCGGCTCCGGATACGGCTACGCGGGGGCGTGGACCCTGTTCCATCGACGCGGGCTCCAGCCGGAGCTCATCGCCGGCACCAGCATCGGGGCCCTGCTGGCGATGTTCCGCGCCCGTCGCCGGGTGTTCGACGGCGCGCCCCTGGTCGCGGCCTCGGAGCGCCTGACCTGGGACCGCGTGTTCCGGGTGTTGCAGACCGACTCGCGCTACGGCCTGCCCGCCACGCTGCGCCTCTACCTGCGCGCCGCGATCGGCTCCTTGTTCCAGACGCCGGATGGCCGTCCGCTGACGTTCCAGGACCTCGAGATCCCCCTGCTGGTGGTGTGCACGGGCATCGGCGTCGAAGCGCTGAAACACGACCTCAGCTACTACGAGAACTTCCTGGACGCGGCGGTTTCGCCCGGGTTCCAGGCGCGTCGTTCGCGCGTCGCCCAGGCGGCCGGCATCGCCAACATCTTCCGCGAGTTCCTCCAGAACGAGGACGCCCTGCGGGAGGTGGTGTTCGGTGCCGACCCCGAGACGATGGCCGCCGACATCATCGACGCCGCCGGGTTCTCCTCCTCCATCCCGGGGCTGATCCACTACGACGTCCTGCGCGACGACCAGCGGATGAAGTCGCTGCTGGACAACCTGTACGCACGGTACGGCATCACCCGGTTGGCCGAGGGCGGGATGGTGAACAACCTCCCCATCCGGCCGGCCTGGGAGGAGGTCATGCGCGGCCGGATCACCCGGCGCGACGCCTTCATCGTGGCCCTGGACTGCTTCGCTCCCCGGCTCACGAAGCCGGTCTACTTCCCGATCCAGCAGATCGTCCGCCCCAACGTGCAACGGAACCTGCCCTACGCGCACCACTACTTCGCGCTCAACCGGGTCCTCTCTCCGCTCAATCTGGTGCCGGCGGCCGATGACCTGACCCTCGCGATGCAGTGGACGATGGAGGAGCTCGGCCCGCACATGCCGTTGATCGAGCAGATGTGCGCGCCGATCCGCCGGTTGGCCTGACGGAGATCCTTGCCGGGGCTCGCGCTCCTCGCTAGGGCGTGTGCCGGAGACCGACCCCATGAAGCCCTTCCGCTACGTCCCCCTGTTCGTGCTGGTCCTGGCCGCTTGCCCTGGAGGCGAGGATGACTCCGGGAAGACCGTGGTCACCACCACCGAGGTCTGCACCAACGGCGTCGACGACGACGCGGACTCCTACGCCGACTGCGTCGATCCCGACTGCTACACGTCGCTCGACTGCGTCCGCACCGAGACCGACTGCACCAACGGCGCCGACGACGACGGCGACAAGCGCCAGGACTGCGACGATCCGGACTGCCAGGACGACCCGGCCTGCGCGGGCCAGGAGACGAACTGCGGGAACGAGGCCGACGACGACGGGGACGGGGACATCGATTGCGCCGACACCGACTGCTCGGACGACCCCGACTGTCGCGAGTGACGAAGCGGGCGCGCCGCGTCTAGCCGTCGGCTAAACGACCGTCCCGGGGGCCAGCTGCGCGTCCTTGGGGACGATCACGATGCCGTCCCGCAGGTACCATCCGTCGCCGTCCTGATCGGGGCGCCCGACCGCGCCCCGAATCACGCAGCCGGCGCCGATCCGCGCGTTCTTGTCGAGGATCGCCCGCTCGATGATGCAGTCGGGCCCCACGCCGACCGCCTGGATCCCCCGGGCGAGGTTCTTGGCCCTCAGGTCGTCGCCCTCGTAGTAGTCGGCGCCCATGAGGATGACGTCGGTGAGCCGGCTTCGGGCCTGGACCCGGGAGCGGATGCCGACCACACAGCGCTCGAGACTGGCGCCCTGGAGCATGCAGCCTTCGCTCACGATGCTCTGGTTCACCTGGCAGTCGCGGAACTTGGACGCCGGCAGGAACCGACGGTTCGAGTAGATCGGGCCGTTGGAATGGTAGAATCGGAATGGAGGTTCTTCCTGGGTGATCGCCAGGTTCGCGTCGTAGAAGGACGCGATGGTACCGATGTCGCGCCAGTAGCCGCGGAAGAGGTGCGCGTAGAGCTTCCCGCCCCCGAGCATCGCGGGGATGATGTCCTTCCCGAAGTCCATGTTGTCCGGGTTGTCGAGCAGGGTCTTCAGCGCGTCGAAGCGGAACACGTAGACGCCCATGGACGCCAGGAACTTCCCGGGTTCGAGGCCCCAGAGATCGCGGAGCCCTTCGGGCGGGGTGAGGGAGTCCAGCAACGCGGCGTCCTTCGGCTTCTCGGCGAACCGTTCGATCCGCCCGCTCGCATCGCAGTCGAGGACTCCGAAGCCGGCGCACTCCGACCGGTCGACGCCGATCACGCTGACCGTCGCGTCGGCGCCGGTGTCGAGGTGGCGCTGCACCATCTCGCTGTAGTCCATCCGGTAGAGGTGGTCTCCGGAGAGGATCAGCAGGTGCTCGGCGCCCAGTCCGGACAGGTGGCGGAAGGCCTTGCGGACCGCGTCGGCGGTGCCCTGGTACCAGTCGCTCACGGTGTCCGTCTGTTCCGCGGCGAGGACGTCCACCTTGCCCTCGCTGAACATGTCGAAGCGGTAGGTCTCGGAGATGTGGTCGTTCAGCGACGCGGAGTTGAACTGGGTGAGGACGGCGATGTGCCGGAACCCGGAGTTGATCGCGTTGGAGAGCGGGATGTCGATGAGACGGTACTTGCCGGCCACGGGTACGGCCGGCTTGGCGCGGTCCCGGGTGAGGGGGAACAGGCGGCTACCGCGGCCGCCGCCGAGGATGACGGTGTAGACACGAGGCATGGTAGGGATCCGTTGTGAAACCGCGTAACCGACCCCGAGCCGCCGTTGTCGGTTCGTCGGCCGTGACGTGGCTCCTCGTGCCACTCTCGTTGCTCAGCGGATGCCCGGCGCCGTGCACGGGGGCGCAGTGCGGGGACGTCTACCCAGCCGGCGCGCTGCGGGTTTACAACGGGGCGACGCTGCCAGTCGGGGACGTGGCCCCGCTGGACAGCGCCGCCGCGATCGCGGGCACGGCGGCCGAGGGGAACCGTTGGTCGCTGGCGGCCGGGACCGGGTCGCTCTTCGTGGGCGTTCCCGACGCGGGCGCGGTGTGGTGGTACAACCCGACCGCGCTCGCCGAGGCCGGCGGTCCGGCCGGTCGCCTCACCTGGGGAACGGCCGGAGACGACTTCGGTGCCGGCGTCTCCACCTGGGCGCAACCGGATGGGACCGTCCGCCTGCTGGTCGGCGCGCCGCTGGCGTCTTCCGGGCCGGCGTTGGACGGCGCTGGGGCCCTGCTGGTGTACGACGGTGGCGCCGGGTTCACGGGGGCGGTCGATGGCGGGCTGCCGTTGCAGCGGGTGAACGGCTCCGCGCCCGAAGTGCGCTTCGGGTCGGCGGTGGTCGTGTGCGGTGACATCGACAACGACGGCGCCTCCGACTGGGTGGCGTGGGCGCCCTGGGGGAGCAGTGGCGGCGATTTGGGCGGCGAGGTCAGCGTGTTCCGGTCAGGGGTGGACTCCCGCGAGCAGGAGATCGCCGCCGACAGCCTGCTGACCCTGGCGGGCGGCGAGGCCGAGGGCTTCGGGACGGCGATGTGGTGCGCCGCGAGCCTCGACTCGGACGAGGTGGCGGACCTCGTGGTCGGCGTACCCGGCGGCGACAGCGACGCGGGCGTCGCCGGCACGGCGGTCGGCGGGAACGTCGTCATCTACCACGGGGGTCCCAATGTCGGCGAAGGAGAGGCCGCGCTGGTGCTCCGGGGGCGGGAGGTCGGCGAGGGCTTCGGCTCGGCCCTCGCGGTGGGCGACCTGGACGGCGACGGCGCGCCGGATCTGGTGGTGGGAGCGCCCGGTCGCACCGGCGACGGCGTGGCCGAGGGCGTCGACAACCGCGCCGGCGCCGCGTACATCTTCCTGGGTCGGAGGCTGCGTTCGTTCCTCGAAGCGGGCATCTTCCTCGGCACCTACGAACCCGACCACGAGATCCACGGCGTCTACGAGCGAGAGAGCCTGGGCAACACCCTCGCGGTCGCCGATCTGGACGGGGACGGCCGAGACGAGCTCCTGGTGGGGGCTCCGGGGCTGAACCCGACCGGGGCCGCCGGCGCGGTGCAGTCCGGGGCCATCTACGTCTACCGGTTCGGTGACTGGCCCCCGGTGCAGGACACCGCGGACGCCGCCACGACCATCACCCAGCCGCGCCAGTACCTGCGGACCGGCGAGCGCTTTGCGGTGGGCGACGTGGATCGTGACGGCGGCGCCGACGTCGTGGTGCTCAACCACGTGGAGGCCGAGTGATGCAGGGGCGCGACGGGGGGTCGGAGCGCAGGCGGGTGCGTTAGGGGGCGGCCTTCGAGGTGGTCCTGTCCGACCGTCAACCCAGTCCGGGAGCTCCGTCGTTCCGCCCCGGCCGTCCCCTCCTCGTCGTGTTCCTGACGGTGGTCCTCGACCTGGTGGGGTTCGGCATCGTCATCCCCCTGATGACCTTCTACGCCGAGAGCTTCAACGCCACCGGCGTGCAGGTCACGCTGTTGATGGCCTGCTACTCGTTCGCACAGTTCTTCGCGGCGCCGCTCTGGGGTCAGCTCTCCGACCGGGTGGGCCGTCGGCCGGTCATGCTGGTGTCGATCGCGCTCACCGCGGTGATGCTCGCCTGTTTCGCGAGCGCCACCTCGCTCACCCTGCTCTTCGTGTTCCGCACCCTCCACGGGGTGATGACCGCGAACATCTCCACCGCGCAGGCCTGCGTGGCCGACCTGACGACCCGGGAGAACCGCGCCCGTGGCATGGGAATGATCGGCGCCGCCTTCGGCATCGGCTTCACCATCGGTCCCTTCATCGGCGGGGAGTTGTCGCAGGTCTCGTTGACGGCGCCGCTCTGGCTCGCGGCGGGGCTGTCCGCGCTCAATTTCTTTTTGGCCCTCGCGTTCCTCCCCGAGACCCGCCACGCCGGATCCTCGGTCGCGCACCGGCCCATCAACCCCACCGCGCTGCTGGAGGCCGTCCGGAACCCGAAGCTCGGCCTGTGCATCCTCCTCGTGTTCGTGCAGGTGTTCGCGTTCGCGCTGATGGAGTCGACGTTCACCCTCTTCGCCGAGCACGAGCATGGGCTCCGACCCCAGGACGTCGGGCGCCTGTTCGGGCTGGTCGGGATCATCGGGATCGTGGTTCAAGGCGGGCTCATCGGCCGCATCGTCCAACGTTTCGGAGAGGGGCCGCTCGTCCCGGTGGGCCTCGGGCTGTTGTCGGTCGCCATCCTGTGCTTGCCGCTGGTGCCGCTCGGGGCGGCGCTGATGACGGTCTTCGGGGTGATCGCGGTCGGCCAGGGCCTCGCCAATCCGTCGCTCCAGGCGATCATCTCCAAAGGGGCGTCCGCGGAGGAGCAGGGCTCGGTGCTCGGCAGCGCGCAGTCCATGAGCGCGCTCGCGCGGGCCACCGGGCCGGCGCTCGGGGGGTTGCTCTTCGACAAGGTCGGGCACGGGACCCCGTTCTACGCGGCCGGGGCGCTCCTGGCGCTCGGGGTGGGGCTCGCCTTCCCGGCGGTGCGTCGGGCGACGGCCGGGGCGCTCGGGCCTACTTCTTCCCGTTCTTGACGGGCTTCACCGGCTTCACCGGCCCCGGGTTGATCACCGGCTCGGCCCGCGCGGTGATGGTGAAGGCCACGCGGCGGTTCTCCTCGTAGGCGTCTTCGTTGTTGTCCCGGTTCACGAGCTGGGCCTCCCCGTAGCCGACCGCATCGAGACGACTCCCGTCCACCCCGCCCTTGACGAGGTAGTCGCGCACCGACGCGGCACGCGCCTCGGAGAGCTTCTGGTTGTACTCGACGGCGCCCTGCTGATCGGTGTGACCCTCGACGCGCACCCGGGTGAGGTCCGGGTGGGCCTGGATGGTGGCCACGAGGGCGTCGAGCAGGCCGAAGCTGTCGGCCTCGATCACCGCGCTGTCCAGCTCGAAGTAGACCTTGTCCGACAGGACGATGCGGTCCTGGAGCACGTCCACCTTGATGGGGACGGTCACCCGGGCGCGCGGGGGCGGCGCGGTGCGGATCAGGTACTCGCGATGAAAGCCGTTGGGGAGCACCAGCGTGAGCCAGTACGCGCCCGGCTTGAGCCCCTCGATCCGGGTCGTCGCGAACGGACCGATGGTGCCGAGCTGCGTGTCGTTCACCTTCAGCACCGCCCAGGTGTCGGTCGGGTTGCTGAACACCAGCGCCCGGTCGGGGGCCTCGGCCTCGGTGGGCAGCGGGATCGCGCTGATCGGGGTGGCGCCCGTCCAGGGGGCGAGCGCGGCCACCGCCGTGGCCGGATCGACCACGAGGCTCTCGAGCCCGGCGATCGGCCCTTTGGTGTAGGACGGATCGAGGTCGAACGTCTTTACGTGCGTGGCGAGGGCAAGGGAGACGAGGAGCAACATCGTGTGCTTACCGAGGGGTGAGCCCAGACCAGGAGGTGATCTCCCGGGTCATGAGTTCGGTGGAGGTGCCGGTGCTGTTGTCGGTCTGGTAGCTGGTCTCCCGGACGAGGCCGAGCCCGTTCACGTACCACTGATCGATGGTCCCGCTGTAGGAGGCGAGGCCGCCGAGGTCCTCTTCGTAGGCGACGGAGAGGTGGTAGGCGTTGTAGTCCGTGCCGTCCGGCAGGCGGAGGACTTCGGTGCCGCGCTCGGTGTAGGTGCCCGAGAAGGTGAGCGTGAGCGGCAGGCCCGAGAAGCTGATCGACTCGGAGTAGCTGAACGACCACGTCCCCACCGTGCCCATGTCGGCCTCGGCCGGCATGTACATACGGGGCCGGTCGGGTTCGGTGGTGCCGGTGAGCGGGAAGCCCAGCATGTTGATGCTCATGTCCCAGCCCACGTTGTAGAGGCCGGGATTCCCGCCCCAGTCACACCCGGCGTAGACGTAGCCGGCGTAGCCGCTCCCCGAGCCGGCGGTGATCTCGTCGTAGTACTGCCACGCGTCCACCCCGTTCCAGTGAGAGGGGCCGTAGCCCTCCTGCTGGCCGGTTGCCGCCTCCCCCTGGTAGGTCGCGTCGTAGTAGCGGATCCAGTAGCCCTGATCGAGCGGGTCCCAGCTGTTGGTGCAGAGGTCCGTGGTGGGCGTGGTGTCGGTGTCGGTGTCGGCGTCGGTGTCCGAATCGGCGTCGGTGTCGGTGTCGGCGTCGCTGTCCGAGTCGGCGTCGGTGTCGGTGTCGGCGTCGCTGTCGGTGGCGGTGTCGGTGTCGTCGTGGCCGATGAGGTCGTCGCTGTCCTTCTGGTCGTAGGATCCGCCGGAACAGGCCGCGAGCAGCGGCAGGATAAGGAAGGTGCGCACGTCGCCTCCGAGGAAGTTGGCGCGCGAAGGTACCATGCCGGAAACGACGATGCCACCTACCCTCTCGGGCACCCTGCTCACGGGCTTCGCTGAGCTCTGGACGGGCACGTCCGTCGTCCGTGACGCTGCCGTGCATCTGGTGGGCGATCGCGTGGCGTGGGTGGGGCCGCGGGCCCACGCGCCGTCGGCGGATGCGGTGGTGGACGTGGAGGGCGCGATCGGGGTGCCGGGGCTGGTGGACTGTCACACGCACACGGTTTTCGCGGGTTCCCGCGTGGACGACTTCGTCCGGAGGTTGGCCGGGGAGACCTACACTGCCATCCTCGAGCAGGGCGGCGGGATCCACGCCACCGTCCGCGCGACCCGGATGGCCACCGAGGAGGAGCTGACCCTCCTCACCGAACAGCGCCTGGAGCGGATGCTCGCCCGCGGCGTGACCACGGTCGAGGTGAAGAGCGGCTACGGACTGCGCCTGGACGTCGAGCTCCGCCAGCTCCGCGCCGCGGTGGCGGCGGACGTGGGCGTCGAGGTCGTGCCCACCTACCTGGCGCACGTGATTCCGCCCGGGGTGGATCGCCAGGCGTGGGTGGACGAGATCGTGGCGGTGCACCTGCCCGCGGTGGTGGGGCTCGCCACCGGGGTGGACGTCTACTGCGACCAGGGCGCGTTCACGCTCGACGAGGCGGCGCGGATCCTCTGGGCGGGCAAGGGGCTGGGGCTCACCGTGCACGTCCACGCCGAGCAGGTGGCCCACACCGGCGTGGCGGCGCTTGCGGGTGCGCTGGGCGCGGCCTCGGCGGATCACCTCGAGCGTGTCGACGCCGTCGGGATCGCTGCCCTGGCCGGCGGCGGGACGGTGGCGGTGCTCCTCCCCGGCGCGATGGTCTACCTCCGGGACACGGCGCCCCCGGTCGCGCTGCTGCGGGCCGCGGGGGTGCCGATGGCGATCGCGACGGACTTCAATCCGGGGTCTTCCCCGGTCCTGGATCTGTGGACGGCCGCGACGCTGGCGTGTCTCACGATGGGCCTCACCGTCGAAGAAGCGCTCATGGGCGTGACCGTCAACGCGGGCCGGGCCCTCGGGCGTCCCGACCTCGGGTGGCTCGGCCCCGGTTCAGCGGCCGACCTCGCGGTGTTCCGTCCGCCCCCCGGTGAGCCCGCGCGGGTGGGGGTGCTCGTCCAGTACCTGGGGGGTCAGGACGCGGAGCAGGTGTGGAAGCGGGGCCGGCGGGTGCGCTAGACGAGCTGGGCGGGACAGGCGGGCTGGGGTGGAGTACGATAGAAGGCAGACCTTCCCGAGTTGCCCATGTTCAGCATGCCCGGAATGACCGAGTGGATCATCATCCTGGTGATCGTGTTGATCTTCTTCGGGGCTGGGAAGTTGCCCAGCGTGATGAAGCAGTTCGGGCGCGGCATCCGGGAGTTCAAGGACGCCGCCGCCGGAGAAGAAGAGTCGGTGAAGGCGGACGGTGAGAAGAAGGGCCCGCCCAAGCAGCTCGCCGAGGGGGACGAGCTCGACGACGAAGACGCTTCCGTGAAGGAGAAGAGCCGGAAGTCGGGGAGCTGAACCGGGTTTCTCGGCGGGCGGGCTAGCTCTTCCGATCCTCGAGCAGCGCCTTCACCTCGACCCGTAGGTCGGGAGTCAACACGTGTGAGCCGGACATCTCCACGAGGTCCTGACGGAGCAGGGTGGGGAGCAGTTGCCGCGCCAGCCGGGCCGACGTGTAGGGGTTGAAGGCGAGCGCCTTCCGGACGCGGTACCGGGCCGACCAGCGCGGGTGGCCCGCCACGAGCTGCAGGACCTCGGGGGGCGTGGGGCGCATGGCGGCGATCCGAACCACATCCCGCTCCAGCAGCACGGGATTGTCGAGCAGGACCTGGATGACGCGCGGATCGCGGTCACGGATGAGGCGATCCAGGGTGAGGCGGTCGCGGCTCCGGGCCAGCGCGGTCCGTTCTCCGGCCGAGCGATCCATGGCCGGGTTGTTTTCGGGGTCGGGGGTGTCGTCCCGGGGGCGGTCATTGAGGAATCGCCGCGCCAGTCGGTCGTTGCCGCTCTCGACCGCGGCCTCGTACAGCTCTCCGAGGCGATCGTAGGGGAGCTCCTGGAGGACGGAGGGGGTCAAGGCCAGCTCGGTCGCGAGCCAGCGGGTCCGCTGGTCCCCGGTGTTGGCGCGCTGGTCGAGCCGGGGGAGCACGGCGAGGAGCGTGCCGTCGTCGGTCTGGGAGAGGCAGCTGCGGAGGACTTCTCGACGTAGTCCCCGATCGGCGACGGCGGTGAACCGGCGCATCCAGTAGTCGATGACGCGGTCCGCTTCGGCGACGTCCTCGGTGAGCGCCTGGATTCGGGCGAGCACGTGCGGATGAGCCATCCTCCCGCTTATTGCGCGGCGCGTTACCGGTCGCGAATGCTGTTCGCGCTGGTCCTCGCGTGTACGAAGTCCGTCCCCACGACCCCCGAAGCGTGCCAGGCCATCTCCGACACGGTGGCGCGCGACGAGTGCTACGCCGTCGTGCTGCCCACGCTCTTCCGCGCGGACCCGGCGCGGGGCATCAACCTGACCGAGTCCGAGGTCACCGACCAGACGGTGAAGGACTTCATCTGGCTCACCGTCACGCGTGAGGTCGATCCCAACACCAACAAGTACTGCGATCGCATCAAGGACCAGGTGCTCGCGGAGCGCTGTCGGGTCCTCGTGAGCCGGCCGCACCTCCATCGGGGGCTGGTCGAAGGGGGGCGTGCACCGAAGACGCCGATGGGGGGCGCGCCCCCCGGCATGGCCCCGCCCCCGGGTGGGCCGCCGCCGAACGGCACGCCGATGCCGGGTTCGGCAGGCGCGCCGCAGCAGGGCCCCGGCGGGCCTCCGCCCGCGCCCGTCATGCCCGGTGGGGCGAGCAACGGGGCGACGCCGCCCCCGGGATCTCCGCCGAAGTAGCAGCGGGGTCGGTGCACCCCGTACGACGTGACGGTTCACCCCGCCGGGAGTGCCGACGCCTTGAACGACATGCTGAATCACGAAGAGTCCCCCCCGTCCGCACTCACCGCAAGAGATGGAGGAGACGCTTGACGTTGCCGGATGAAGCCGGGCCCGGGGGGGACTGATCGTGATTTCAATGGCCCCGCGGGGGGACTGAAAAGAGTGTACGCCGGTCTCTGGAAACCGCCAAGCAGAATTTGTTCGGATCGGTCAGGATTGCGTCATTCCGAGGTACGAGGCAGAAGTTCCTCAATTCTGTACCTCAGCCCTTGCAGCGTAAAGGGTTTGCGCAGCACGGCGTTGACCTGGGAGCCCACGATCGCATCGCTCACCACGTCATTCCCGTGCCCGGTGGTCACGAGCACCACACAGTCCGGTTGGATCCGATCCAACGCGAGGACGAGGTCGCGACCGTGAACGTCCGGGAGCCCCCAGTCGATCACGGCGACGTCGAACGGAACGCCGCCGGACAGGAGGAGATCCCGCGCCGCCCTCCCGGACTCGCACGCGGTGACCGCGAAGCCGAGCGAGGATAGGAATTCGGTCAGGATGCCGAGAACGTCGACTTCGTCGTCGACCAGGAGGAGGCGTCGACCCATGGATGGTTCCGTTGGCTCCGGTCCAAGGTACCTGTTTCCCGCCCGGCGGTGTAAGGGGCCTGAAAGAATTATCGGATTATCGTCCGCAGTCCGACCGTCATGGCGCGTGCCGGGGGACCAGGGTCACGGGCTCTCCCAATCGCCGTTGGTCTGGCGGTCGGCGAGCTCCAGCACTGCGGCCGAGAGCGCGCTGGGAAGCGGATTCTCGTCGTCCTCGGCGAGCAGTCCGGCCGCGCCCGCTTGGAGGCGGAGCGGGGCGTCGGGGGCGTTGTCTGGGCCGCCACCGAGCCATCGGGCGCCGGGGTTCAGCCGTGTCCAGCGCGCGCCTGACGTCTGGAGCGCCTCTCCCAGCCCGTAGACGTGCGGGTGATCCACCAGGGTCTGGATGTGGTCCTCTTCGCTCGCGACCAGGATCAGCGGGAGATCGGGGTGGAGCGCGACCAGCTCCGGAGCGGCGCGTGCCGCGTCCCGCTCCGCCCACCAGGCGTCGGCCTGGGCCGCGGTGCCATAGCCCTCGAGGTCGGCGCCGATGGCCGCGAGGTCCTCGGTGATCCAGGGCGAGAGCATCCACGCGCCGCTGATCGGATCCTCGGTGGCGTGCACGATCACGTCCGCGTCGGTGCAGTCGGCGTCGTCGTCCAGGTCGAAGCAGAACTCGGCCGGCGCCGGGCCGGGTCGGGTCCAGGCGAGGCGCTCGGCCGGGTACGGGCACCGGATCGCCGCGTCGGGTTGGACCGTGCAGGTGCCCGCTTCGTACACGGTCGGGTCCAGACCCAGCTCCACGTTCGCGAACTGCGGCCCGGCCGGGGTCTCCCACAGCACCGCGCCGTCCAGGGGCGGGAGGTCGAGGGACGGGTCCGCGAGCGTGGCGGCGACGAGGTTTCCGCCGTTGGAGGTGCCCACGAGGTAGAGCTGATCAGGGTCGCCGGCCCGGGTGCGCGCGGCGACGGTGCAGCTCCCCTGGTCGGACACGGTCCCGGCCGCCCACGCGAGGGCCTGGGCCACGGCGCCTCGGCTCTCGGCCCCGCGCCGGTCGTTCACGCCGTCGGACAGGCCGTTGCCCGGGAGGTCCATGTGGATGGTGACGATGCCGTCCGCCGGGTCCACGCGGCTGGTGCCCGGGTCCACCGGCGTTCCGGACTGGTCCCACCCGCCATGCAGGGTGACGGCGATCGGCCATCGGTCGTCCGGTCCCGGCGAGGCCGCCGGCCAGCGCAGCTGCACGTGGATGGCCCAGGCGCCGCTGTCGTCGGCGAGCTGGGTCTGCATGGTGCGTACGCCGGGGTCCACGTCGTCGGTGGCGAACTCGGCCAGGCACGGCTCGTCGAGCCAGCCGTCGGCGTCATGGCAGCCGAGCAGGAGGAGGATCATGGCGCGAACCCCGGGGGGAGGGGGGCTTCGACCACGAGGCGGCTGTCGGCCTGTGGCCACGGCAACACGATCCGCGCGGCGTGGAGGTAGATCCGGTCCGCCGGCGTCCCCCCGTAGTCTTCGTCGCCCACGATCGG
Source organism: Pseudomonadota bacterium (assembly GCA_043750895.1). GTDB lineage: Bacteria > Myxococcota_A > UBA796 > UBA796 > SXON01 > JAYVAS01. Next base: position 6,008 of record JAYVAS010000861.1, on the reverse strand, counting down.
CGCGGCAAGCGCCGCGAGGTGGGCTCGGATCTGGTGGGTGCGGCCCGTGCGTGGGCGCGCCTCGACCCCGACCCGGGCGCCGTCCCGCCAGACCACCGAGAATCCGGTCCAGGCCGGCTTTCCGTCCCCCACCCGAACCCGACCCCGCCGCCACTCCCCGATGGCGAGGTCCACGTCGACGGCGTCCGGCAGCGGCTGATCGACCACGGCCCGATAGGTCTTCTCCACCCGCCCCTCGGCGAAGGCGGCGTTGACGAGGCGGTGCCCGGCCGCGCTGCGCGCGAGCACCAGTACGCCGCTGGTCTCGGTGTCGAGCCGGTGGCAGACCAGCAGACCGGACTCCCCCGCGATCGACGGCCCGCCCTGGCGCCCCGGGATCACCGGCAGCCCGCTGGGCTTGTCGAGGATCACGAGGTGGCGGTCGGAGTAGAGGACAGTAAACACAGGTCGCCCTATCCGATCCGCTTGCCGCGGGGCGTCGGACGCCGTAGGGCCGGCCGACGATGCCTGCTCCGCGATCTTTGCCCGTCGAACAGCTGCGCTGGACCCTCCCCCCTGGCCTCCTCGACTTCGCGACCACCGCCGAGCTGAAGCCGCTCGACCGGGTGATCGGGCAGGACAGCGCGATGCGCGCCCTCCGCCGGGGGGTGGAGATGAAGTCCCCCGGCTTCAACGTGTTCGTGGTCGGGATCCTCCCCACCGGGCGCCTCGGCACCGTCAAGCGGATCCTGGACGACCTCGCCCCGCGGCGCCGGAAGACCCGCGACCTCGTGTACGTGCCCAACTTCCGCGAGCCGGCGCGGCCGCGCCTGCTCAGCTTCCCTCCGGGTCGGGGCGTGGCGTTTCGGAAGGAGATGGTCCGCGTGGCCGGGGTGCTGGTCGAGGAGGTTCCCCGCATCCTGCGTTCGGATTCGGTCCGGCGGGCACGGGATCGTGAGGAGCAGAGCGCCGCGGTGACCCACCACGGCGCGTTGGGTCGGGTGGAGGCGCACGCCGCCGAGCTCGGCTTCGCGGTGGTGGACCTCGGTGCCCCGGGGCAGCCCCAGCTCAGCGTGGTGTGGCAGGACCCCCGCGAGAAGCCGGGGGAGGAAGCCGGGCTGCACAGTCGCGCCGAGTTGCAGGTCCTGGTGGACGCCGGAAAGGTGGTGATGCCCAGCCCGGTGGCCGACATCTACGCCCAGTTCGAGCTGCTGGAGGAGGAGCTCGCCGTCGCGCTCGAAGCCAGCCACGAGGCGGTCACCGAGACGGTCCGCCGTGTCGCCGAGGCCGAGCAGAACGCCATCCGTGAGGGCACGAAGAAGGTGTTCGCCGAGCTGGCCCGCCGCTGGCCGGCCGGCCGGGCCTACCTGACCGAGCTGCACGAGGAGCTCGTGGACGCGCCCGAGTGGTTCGACGAGGAGGCGCCCGACCAGGACTCCCTGTTCCACGCCTTCACCGTCAACGTGGTCCACCAGGGCTCGCGGTCCCCGCGGGCGCCGGTGGTCGTCGCCGCCAATCCCACCTGGCAGAACCTCATCGGCGGCATCGAGGGTGACGCCGCCGGAACCGACCATCGGTCGATCCGCGCCGGCGCGATGGTCGACGCCGACGGCGGCTTCCTCGTCGTAAACGCCGCCGACATCCTCCAGGAGCCGGGCGCGTGGAAGGTACTGAAGCGCGCCCTGACCTTCGGCGAATTCGACATCTCGAACCCCGACATCCCCGGAGGCGGGGGGCTCGTGGTGCTCCGCCCCCAGTCGATGAAGCTGGACGTCAAGGTGATCCTCCTCGGGGATCCGTCCGTGTACGCGATGCTCTACTACGGGGACCCGGATTTCGCGTCGATCTTCAAGATCAAGGCGGAGTTCGAGGAGGATGCCCTCTGTACGCCGGCGTTGCTCGAGCAGTACGCGTCCTTCTGCACCCGGGTGATCCAGCGCGAATCGTTGCCCCACTTGACCCGCGACGCGGTGGAGCTGGTCCTGGAGTGGGCGGTACGGCACGCGGGGCGGGGCGGGCGCATCAGCACCCGCTTCGGCACCCTCACCGACCTCGTCCGCGAGGCCGGGTACGAGTCCGGGGGCGAGGTCGTACAACGCCACCACATGGAGGCCGCCCTGCGCGCGCGCCGCACCCGCGACGACCTCGCCGAGCGCCGTGTGCTCGAGCTGATCGGGAGGGGGGTCATCAAGGTGATCGCCTCCGGCACCCGCGTGGGCGAGGTCAACGGGCTGGCGGTCTACCACGTCGGCGGGCACGACTTCGGCCGCCCGCTCCGCATCACCGCGACGGTGGGCGTCGGGCGGACGGGGGTGGTGAACATCGAGCGCGAAGCCGGACTCTCGGGCAAGTCGCACGACAAGGGGATGCAGATCCTCTCTGGGCTGTTGCGGGAGCGCTTCGGCAAGCGCCGCACCCTGGCGTTCACGGCGTCGATCTGCTTTGAGCAGTCCTACGGCCGGATCGACGGAGATTCGGCCTCGTCGGCCGAGACCTACGCGCTGTTCTCGGTACTCTCCGGGGTCCCGCTCCGGCAGGACATCGCCGTCACCGGGTCGATCAACCAGGTCGGCGAGATCCAGAGCATCGGTGGCGTGAACGAGAAGATCGAGGGCTTCTTCCAGGCCTGTCGGGTGGTCGGGCTCACCGGCACCCAGGGGGTGATGATCCCCGCGGCCAACATCCCCGACCTCTGCCTGCCCCAAGAGGTCGCCAACGCCTGCGCCACTGGCCAGTTCCACGTGTGGGCGGTGAACACCCTGGAGGAAGGCCTGGAGTTGCTCGCCGAGGTTCCGGCCGGGGCGCGCGTGCCGGAAGCCGAGTGGACCGAGAACAGCATCTTCGCGATGGTCGCCACGACCCTCGATCGGTTCCAGGAGGTCGCCCGCCTGCAGGGAAAGAAAGAGCGGGGCGACGCCACGCCGGCGCGCTAGTTCGACCGCGTCTCAGCCCTCGCAGGCCACCGCGAGGATGTAGTCGATGGTGACCTCGGCCCCCAGCGCGGGGATGGCGGCCCCGTCGAAGACGACGGCGTTCTGGTCGGCGTCGTAGGTCCAGCTGGTAAACCGCCCACCCTCGACCTCCACCGCGATCGAGCTGGCCACCGGTGGTTCGGCCAGCGGGTAGGTGACGGGGTCCGCCCCGGGCGGCAAGGCGGCGAAGGCGGCGAAGGCGGCGCTCCAGTCCGACGCGCACAGATCTCCCGCGGTACCTCCGGTGGTCCCGACCGCGTCCGACCACGCCTCGGGGTCGTCGCCGCAGCCGGAGAGTGGGACCATCGCCGAGAGGCGGAAGCCGGCGTCGCCCTTGGCTGACGCGGCGAGCGTGCTCACCTGGTCGGAGAGGTTCTCCGCGGTCGGACCGTCGGTCACGGCGACGACGTGGAGGTCGGCGATCTCCCGACGGAAGCCGTCGTAACACCCGCCGGGCTCGGCGCCGGCCAGCGCGGCGATGGCCTGGCCCAGGAGGTCGTCCTCCCAGGGCCCCGGCCCGTCGAGGAAGCCCTGCTGGAGGATGACCTCGGTCTGCAAGGACGTGTCGGTGCGCGTCGCGAAGCCAGGGTTGGTCGACGGGCACACGCCACCGCTCCCGATGGAGGACACGTGGTAGTCGACGTTGGTGTTTCGGATGTCGGTGACGAAGGCGACGATGCCGGCTTCCGCAGGGGCGAGGCGACCGGCCATCGACGCGCCGGTGTCGACCACGAAGAGGATGTCGGTGGGGTTGGATGGCGCGTAGTGGAAGGACTCGCTCACCCGCTCCCCTTCGTAGCCGAGGGCGGTGACGGGGACCGCGGCGTCGGGGGTGGCTGGATCGTTCGTCGACAGCACCAGGCTCGTGGTACGCGACCCGCCCGCCGCCGGGGTGAACTGAAGCTCGACGTAGTCGGTCGCGCCCGGGGCAATCTCGTCGGGGAGGCCCACCACGGCGAACTCGTCGCTGGTGAGGTGGGCGCTGGTGAACGCCAACGCCTCGGTGCCGAGGTTGGTCACCGGGACGTAGCCGGGACCTGAGCAGCCGAGCACGACGGCGTCGAAGCTGATCCGTCCCACGTCGATGACGGGGGCAGTCCCGGTGCCCTCCAGGTGGACCTGCTCGTCCCCGGGTTGGATGAGGAGGTCGGTGCTCCACGTACCCGCGGTGCCCGGGCTGAACCGGACCACCAGGTCCTCGGTCACGCCGGGTTCGATGACCAGCAGCGGGTCGGCGTCCACCGCGAAGGCAGTGGCCGCTCCCACCTCGTCGTGCCCCGTGACCGTGACCGCATCGGCGCCGAGGTTGGTGACCGAGAACGTCAACTCGGCCCAGCGTTCGTGTTCCACCGACACGGTCGGGAAGACCAGTCGGTCCGGCGTGACCGCGATGCGCTCGCCGCCCGCGGGGTCGACCCCCGTATCCGGGAGGGTCCCGAGGTGATGGCAGCCGGCGATCAGCAGCAGAAGGGGCACGGCCGGAGTGTAGACGGGAACCGCCCCAGGCCCAAGCGGAACCGTAGGCGTTTGCCCGCTAGCGGGCGATGCCCAGCCGCACCGAGCCGCCGTACAGCGGGAGCCACACGTCGGCGTTGGCGACCGCGCCCCCCCACCCGTCGGCGCGCAGGTCCAGGCCGACGCCCCCCAGATCCATCTCCCAGCCGGCCGTCAGCCCTGTGGAGGGCGCCGGGTCCATCTCGGCCCAACCGCTCGCCCCGTCCACCCGCCAGGGAAGGCGGAGGTCGACCGTCGGCCCCACGTAGAAGCCCCCGGTGTCGAGGGCCCAGGTTCCGCCGAGCGCCACGACCCCGGTGGTGATGGCGGCGCGGTCCGACAGCGGGCCGGACGCGACGTCCGCCGAGACGTGCAGATCCGGGCGCCAGCGACCGGAGGTCGCGGCGAAGGGGCGCACCCAGCCGAGCTGGAGCCCGCCGCCGACCGGGTGAAACCAGGGGCTCCCCGCGACCACGGCTCCGCCGCCGAGGACCTCCACGGTGCTGCGTCGGGCTTCGATCAGGTCTTCGACCGCCACGTTGGTACCGGCGTCCAGTCGCACGTGCTCCCGGAGCAGGACCCGACCGTCGGCCGTCTGTACCTCGATGAGCTGGGGCCCCGGATCCACGGCGACCAACCCGGGGAGTTCCCCGCGCGGCGTGCCGTTGATGAGGATGCGCGCCCGGTCCAGGACCTGGTCGTAGGCCGAGAACAGCGCCCGCTCCGCGGTGGTGCGCGTGTCCGCCCGACCCGAGAGGTAGATGTCCTCGCGGCCGACGATGCGGTACTCGGCGCGCGGGACCTGGAGGCCTCCCGTGTAGCTGATGGTGTGGTCGCGGGCGTACTGGTGCGCCTCGCCGACGTCGACGAGCCCGTCGCGATCGAGGTCGGCGGCGCTCCGGGCCGAGGTCAGGCCGGCGATGAGGAAGTGGGTGTACACGCCGTTCTGGAGGGTCGGGTCCTCCATGGCGGGCTGGTAGTACTGGGCCGCGAACAGGCGGGCCTCGGATTCGGCGACCTCGCGCTCTCCCTGGGGTGCCGGCACCTCGCCCCGCATGCCTTGGAGGAGCTGCGCGGTGGGCGAACCGAGCGACGACTTGGAACCCGAACGCCCGTTGTGACAGGTGTCGAGGATCAACACCCGGCGGCGCGCCGGGAGGGCGTTGACCAGGCGTTCGAGGTCGGCCACGGCCATCCCGGTGCGCTCCGGGTCCTCGATGCGGCCGTCCGACGGCAGGATCCACAGCCGGCTGCCCTCGATCGGGTCGAGGGTGAGCGTGCCGTGGCCTGAGAGATAGAGCAGGAAGGTGTCGTCGCGCTGCAGATCGGCGGTCGCCACCTCGATGGCGCGCTTCAGGGCCGCGCCGGTGGTCGCGTTCGCGCCCTTGATGACGAAGACGCGGTCGAAACCCCCGACGTCCGGGGCGCCGAGCACCGTGCCGAGGTCGGTGGCGTCCTTGGTCGTGAACCGCAGGCCCTGGAGGGCGGGGTCGGTGTAGTCCTGGATGCCGATGACCACCGCGACGCGGCGGGGGGCGTAGGCGGCGGCCCCGGTGCCCGGGG
>JAYVAS010000860.1:0-15422 GCA_043750895.1 Pseudomonadota bacterium | reverse complement strand
TTGAACTCACCATCGAAGTTGAACGCGCGCGGGTCGGAGTCAGAGCCGTATTCGGCGATCTTCCGGTAGTTCACGTCGCCGGTCAGCTCGGTCGAATCCTGGTTCTTTTCGTCCTTGGGCTGGAACGTGCCGATGCCCACCCGGTCCTTTTCCGAGAGCAACAGGCGCCGGACGCGGATCCGCTCGATGAGCTTGACCCAGTCTCCGCCCACCTCCTTCATGCCTTCCCGGTACAAGAAGCGGGAGACCGGGTCCAGGTCGCCCTCGACCGCGATGGCGTACCGGGAGCGGCCGACCGTCCCCGCGTTGAGGTCCGCGAGCAGCTGGGGCCGCAGCTCGATGGGGAGCAGCCGCAGCGGATCCTCGTTGAGCGGCGAGTTCACGATTTCTCCGCCCGGAAGGTGCCAGGAGAAGGTGTAGATCGCCCCCTCCGGCTGGCGCGAGTACCACTCCAGTCCCTTCTTGAACAAGCGCACGATGGAGGACTTCGCCGAGCCCACCGGTCCGTGGAGCAGGATCACCCGGCGCTCCGGGCCCAGTCCCAACGCGGCGGACTTGAGCACGTTGATGAGCTTCATCAGGTGGACGTCGATGCCGAAGACGGCGTCCTTGCCCCCGTCCATGGGGTCATCGAAGAACTTGTACCGGACGATGGACTTCTTGTATTCGGTGTAGGACTCCGTCCCGAAGGACATGATCATGTCGTACAGCCGCTGGTAGGCGTTCCGAGTCACATCCGGGGTGCGGCGCACGATGTCGATGTAGTCGGAGAACGAACCTTCCCAGTGCTGCTCTCGGTAACGCTCGATGTCCTGGAGCTGGGCGATCATACCCAGAAGACTGGACGGCTCACGAGGGGCGGGCGAGGGCATGCGGGGACTCCTTCGAAGAATCGGCACAGGGCCGTTTACAACTGGGAAGACCCGGCGGCGGGGCGACATTTTCACCCCGTCGAACCGGACACGGGAGGGGTGAAAGACCGGAGAGCGCTTCGATATCAGTGTTGCACACCGCATCGGTCGCGGCGAGTCACTTTTTAGACACCGTACGCGGCGGTCCTGTTCCCGACGGGTGCGCTACGCCTCGTCGATCGAGGGCACGACGTGACGAACGAATTTCTCGTACACGAGCATCTGTGCTCCGGTCCCCGTCCCCACCTCGGTGAGGTGCCGCTTCACGCGGGTCCAGTCGAGTCCGGCCTTCCCGCTGGCGAGGCGCGGCAGGTAGATGGCGGGCACGCGGTCGAGGGCGGCGCGCTTCAGGGCCGAGCCCAGCGCCCGCTCGAAGCTGGAGAACCGGGGCTTGGCGTCGTCCTTCTGCAGACAGAGCGCGTAGATGGAGACGTCGCCGTCGCCCCACACGTAGAGATCGCCCACCTGGACCTTCCCGTCCGCCGCGTGAGCCCGAAACGCCTCCGCGAACGCCGGCCAGCGCTTCGCGATCGCCACCGCGATGCCCACCGACATGCCGCCGGCGCAGTCCGCCCCGAAGGCCAGCGCGCGCTGCCCGGACCGGGCTTCCACTGCGTGGAGGATGTCGCCTGAAAGGAAGGACGTGGCCATGGGTGCGCTACCGAGGGAAGATGCGCCGCCTATACCGCCGGCCGCGGGACCACACCCCGGTCAGAACCAGGCGACGTCGCAGCCACCGTCGGCGAGGTAGTTCGCGGCCCCTCCCTGCGCATAGCCCTCGGCGAAGGCGTTCCCGGACGTCGAGAAGTACCAGGTCGAGGTGCCGTCGCCGACGATGTCCACCGCGTAGGCCTCCTCGGTCGGGTCGTAGTGGCCGTAGGCGCTCGGGTCGCAGGTGGTCTCGGCGCCGTTGATGGTCGCCCGCGTGACCTCCACGCCCGTCTCGCAGGTGCCGCAGGCACCGACGCCGTTGTCGGCCCACGCGATGTCCCAGAGGATCACGCAGTCAGCGCCCCCGGCAGCCGCCCAGTTGGTGTTGACGTCGACGTACCAGGCTTCCTGCCCGGTCCCGTCGGGGGCGATCTCGCCCCAGTACCAGACCTTGCCGCCGCGGACTCCGCCGCCCCCCATGCCATCACAGACCGTGCCGTCGGTGGTCATGGCGGTCCGCGCGTCGGGGAGCACGTCGGTGTCCGTGTCGGCATCGGTGTCCGTGTCGGCATCGGTGTCCGAGTCGGCGTCGGTGTCCGAATCGGCGTCGGCATCCGCGTCGGTGTCCGTGTCGGCGTCGCTGTCCGTGTCGGGGACGCACGAACCGTCCTTTTCCACCGTTCCGGCGCCACATTCCAAGGAATCGTCCGTCGCACAGCCGAACAGAAACAGCAGCATGTGCCCAACCTACCCGGCCCTACGCGGCCGCCGCCAGTCCGACGAGGTATCCTCGCGCCGATGCTCACCCTCCTCCTTGCCTGCGCTCCACCCGCCGAGGGCCTCCGCCTCACGCCCGCCGGAGACGGCCCCGTCGTCCGCGTGGATTGGGACGCCAAGCCCCTCGCCGACATCCCGTTCCCCAACGACCTCGCGACGCGCCCCGACCCGTCCAGTCCGACCGGCCTGCGCCCCAACTTCCCGCTCGCGGCGTCCACGCGGGCCGAGGCGGAGGTCCGCGAGAAGGTGAACGCGCTGTCGGGCTTCGGGATCTACAGCCCCATCACCGTCGCCTTCGACGCCCCCCTCGACCTCGACAACCTCGCGCTGCGGCACCGGGACGACCCGACCCTCGGCGAGGCCCGGTTCGCCGACGACGCGATCCTCGTCATCGACATCACCCCCGACTCGCCCACCTACGGCAAGCCGGCCGAGATCGACCTCGGCGAGGGCCGGTTCCCGCAGGACGCCGCCAACGCCGCCCGCTACTTCCCCAACGACACCCGCTCCGCCGCGCCTTCGCTGATCTTCGACACGGTGGACGAGGACATCAACGGCGATGGCGGGCTCTCGTGGGGCGAGGACACCGACAACGACGGCTTCCTGGACCGCCCGAACGTCTACCCGCTGGGGGGCGACCCCCGTGCCGACCTGCTCACCTGGTACGAACGGATCACCGACACGCTGATCGTCCGCCCCGTGGTGCCGCTCCGCGAACAGACCACCTACGCGGTGGTGCTCACCTCGCGCCTCGTCGGCGAGGACGGGAGCCCGGTGGTCTCTCCCTGGACCTGGGTGAATCACACCCGGCAGACGGAGGTGCTCACCCCGCTCACCGAGATCCTGCCCACCCTGGGCCTGTCGGTGGACGAGGTCTCCTTCGCGTGGACCTTCACCACGGGCGACATCACCGGTGATCTGGTGGACATCTACCGGGGGCTGCACGGCGACGGCCCGTTCGCCCGCCTCGAGGCCGACTACCCGGCCGGGGTGCTGGAAGCGGCCCCGTTGAGCGAGATCGCCGGCACCGACCCCACCATGCTCTCGGCCGGGCTCATCGTCTCCACCCTGTCCGATCTCGGGCTCTTCGACGGCGAGGCGGCCGACGTGCTCACCGCCAACTACACCGCGTTCGCCGACGTGCTGGTGGGCGGTGCGGTGTCGGTGCCGTACTTCCTCACCGACAAGGACGACGGCGGCGACTGGGACGCCGACGAGTGGTTCACCGTGGATCGGGTCTCCGGCGAGATGACGGTCGCCCCCCAACGGGTGGCGTTCACCTGCATCCTCCCCAAGGCGCGCGACGGGGCGGAAGCGCCGTTCCCGGTCGCGTTCTTCGGCCACGGCTACGGTAGCTCCCGCTTCGACATGCTCGGCTTCGGCTGGGCGTTCTCCCGGATGGGCTACGCGGTGTGCGCCGCCGACTTCCCGGGCCACGGCCCGAGCATCAGCGACTCGGACCGCGCCCTCATCGAGGCGTACCTGTCGAGCACCGGGCTGCTGCCCTTCCTGACCCACCTCGAAGACTCCCGGCAGCGGGACCTGGACAACGACGGCGAGGCCCAGTCCGGCGGGGATCAGTGGTCGGCCGACGGGTTCCACACCCGCGACATGGTCCGGCAGGCGGTCGTCGACTGGATGCAGCTCATCCGTAGCTTCCAGGCCTGCGGCACCGGCTCCATGACCCGCCCCGACGGGACCACCACGGTGTCCTGCGACTGGAACGGGGACGGCGCGCCCGACGTGGGCGGCCCGACCAACACCTACGCCCTGGTGGGCGGCTCCCTCGGGGGCATCAACAGCGCGGTGGCGGCCGCGGTGATCCCCGACGTGAAGACCACCGTCCCCATCGTGCCGGGCGGCGGTCTGATGGACATCGGTCTGCGGACCGAGATCGGGGGCGCGGTCGAGGCGATGGTCGGGCGGCTGCTGAGCCCGATGTTCATCGGCACCCCCAGCGGCGACGGCGGGCTGCAGATCAGTCAGGTGGTGAACTCGGTGACGGAGATGGTCTACCTGCCCGTCGTCACCCTCGCCGACTACCCCCCCGGCGGGCGCATCCAGCTCGAGAACCTCGACAACGGCGAGCTCCGCGAGGGCTGGCTCCCGGTCGACGGCACCTTCCGGGTGGCGGTGGCCTGCGACGCGCCCGACCCGTTCGAGAAGCGCGCCCTCTCGGGGATGCCCTCGACCGGACCGGAGGGCGGTGCGGTGTACGAGGCCCCCGACAACGAGGGGCTGGGCGACCGGCTGGTGCTCCGGGTGCTCGACGCCTCGGGCGCCGTGTACCAGACCGTGGACACCTGGGAGACCGACGTCGTGCACGAGGGGGTGACGATGCGCGCGGGCTCCCCCTTGATCGCGGGGTCCCACGGCTTCGGGTACGTCCGCAGCAGCCCCGAGTTCCGTCGGGTCGTCGGGGCGCTCTCGCTCATCACCGAGCCGGGCGACCCCATCTCCTACGCCTCCCACTACGTGACCGAGCCCTACGAGGTGCTGGGCGGCAAGCCGGTCAGCGTGCTGATCGAGCCCGTCCCGGGCGACACCATCGTGAACGTCGCCACCGGGATCGCCCTGGCGCGCGCCGCCGGGTTCATCAACCGCACCGAGATCGACCCGCGCTATGGCACCAGCGAGGACCAGTTCCTCATCGACCAGGGAGTGATCCAGGGGCTGGAGGAGTGGGGGCCCTACACCTGCGCTGACGGGAGCGCGTGCCTCTACGACGCCGACGACCTGGACGACGGGACCGACGGCACCGGCGCGCCGTCCTCGGTCGGGCTCCGCATCACCTCCGCCCACGACGGCGGGATGGGCGGGATGCGCCTCCCCTATGTGAATCCCCAGGGCCAACACGGGTTCGGCCTACCGGAGCCGAGCCGCGCCTTCGACATCAACACCTTCGCGATCATGCAGGCGGCCACCTTCATCTGGACCGGCGGCACCGTGCTCTCCGACGACCCCTGTCTCGCCGACGCGAGCTGTACCTGGATCCCCGCGCTGGAGGGGCAATGACCCTGCTCACCCTCGGCGCCGCGACGCTGTACTCCACCGGGGAGTGGCGCTTCGACGGAGCGACCCCCCCCGACTTCGTGACCGACGCCGAAGGCGTGACGGTGGGGCAGGGCCCGGTGGCGGACCACCGGTTCCGCGTCGCCTTGGGCCTCGACGCGGACCCCTGGAAGGTAAAGACGGAGTGGGATCTGTTCTCCGGGCAGTTCGCGGGGGACACCTGGGATCTGGACGTGGCCATCGACGCCCGTCACCGGGAGGACCTCGGGATCACCGACATCGGGTCCTTCCTGCCCCGGCAGGCGTGGGTGCAGACCTTGGCGGGGCCGGTTCAGGTGCAGCTCGGCCTGGTGACCTCCCACTGGGGGCTCGGCATGGTCGCCAACGACGGCGCCCACGACCCCCTGTTCGGCCGGGCGCAGTTCGGTGACCGCGTGATCCGCGCGCGGGTGGCCGCGTCGCCCAACGGCCCGGGCACCGCCGTGACCCTCGTGGGGGCCTTCGACCGGGTGGTGTCCGACGACGCCGCCGCGATGACCGACGGGCAGACCGCCTGGCAGGGCGTGTTCGCGGCCCTCGCCACCGAGGACGCGAACCAGGGCGGCGTGTACATGGTCCTCCGGCAACAGACCGAGGCAGACGGCGTCCGCCAGACGATGGCCGGGGTCCTCGACCTCTACGGCAACGTCGTGCTCGCCCGGGAAGGGCCCGATGTGGTGGCCCGCGCCGAGGCCGCCGGCATCACCGGGAGCACCTCGCGCACCCGGACCTACGAGCACGAGACCCTGCAGGTGCTCTCTGGCGGGGCGCTCGGCGCCGTCGGCCTCGCCGACACCCGCTGGACCGCGGACTTCTGGGGAGGGTGGGCCTCCGGCGACGGCAACCCCGACGACGGCGCCACCCACGACTTCAGCTTCGACCGCGACGCCAACGTCGGCCTCGTGCTCTTCGACGAGATCGGCGGCGCCACCGAGGCGCAGACCTACACCCACCTGATCGACCCGGAGCACACCGGGGCGCCGCCGGACGGCGCCGACGCGACCGTCACCGAGGGGAGCTTCCGGAGGGCGGCGTTCCTGCAACCGGTGGTCGACGTCAAGCCGGCCGACTGGCTGGGCCTGCGCCTCGGCTACCTGGCGGCGTGGTCGACCGCGCCCATCGCCAACCCGTACACCTCCTTCCGTAACGGTGGCACCCCGACCAACGCGTTTGGGGTGGAGACGTCGGGCCGCTTCATCGGGACCGAGCTCGACGCGGCGTTGCGCTTCGGCGCGCCGAAGACGTGGAAGGTACGGCCGGAGCTGGAGGTGCAGGGGGCCTGGTACACGGCGTCGGCCGACTGGGGCGGCGCCGAGGGCACGACAATCCGGGGGACCGTCCGCGCCGCCTGGTGACCGTTCGCCACCGCCGCGCGAAGGGACGCGTGGTTCAGAGGCTGTGAATCGACAGGTTCTCGGCCCCGCAGCGCATCTGGTGGGAGCCGGCACGACGCTCGACGATCGCGCCACCGTCGGTGACCCCGTCGTCGAGGAAGGCGCGGCGGGCGCGGTGCACCTCGAGGTGCAAGGCGTTGGCCGTCTTGCGCAGCATGTGCCGCACCAACTCCTGGTCGATCCAGCCGGCCTCCGCGTGGGGGAGCGCCGCGTCCGCGAGCCGTTGCCGCGCCAGCACGAGCAGCAGGTAGTGGTGGGCCTTGGCTCCGAGCTCGAGCGTGCGCCCGGGCCAGTTCACGCTCACCTCGACGTGCTCTTCGTCCCGGCTCACGCGAAACTCGACCTGCGCCGCGTGTAGCGACCACTCCACGCCAGGGCGGATGGTCCGCTCCGAGATCGTGGGGACGTGAAGCGTCCAGGTGCGGCCGCCGAGCAGGAATTTCTCTCCATCCGCGACGGTGCGGGGAAGCACGCCGTCCGCGTCCAGGACCCACGCTCCGGTCAGCGAGGGGGTCAGCACCCCGGAGGGTTGATCGAAGTCCGGCAACGCCAGCAGGTCGCCCTGGGCGGCGATCTCTCCGACGTCACTGCCCGCCCAGACCACGGGACCGTCCCCTCCGGAGAGCCGCCACTGGTTCGCCGGCCGGCCGAAGGCGAGGACATCCCCGTCACGGACCGGCATCCAGTGGGGGCCCACGCGACGCCCGTTGATCCACGTGCCGTTCCCCGAGCCCAGGTCCTTCAGCTCCCACGACGAGACGTTCCAGCGGAGCGACGCGTGGGTCCGGGAGACCAACGGCTCATCCGACATCGCCAGGTCGCACGGGGCCACCCTGCCGATCAGGTGATCGGCCCGGAGCAACCGCTGCCCCCCGCGCTGAAGGTCACTCAAGAAGGCCATGGGATAGCGTATCCAATGCAGGACGGACGGGATCAGCCGCTGGGCCTCGCCGGCCACACCTTCGACGAGGCGCTGCGGACGCTGGTCAGCGAGCTGGACGACGGCACTGTCGGCGTGCCCACGGGCGCGGACAGCGCCGGCGGGTACGAGTGGGCCGCCGCCGACCCCCTCGCGGATCTCCCGAGCTACCTCAACGACCGCGGCCTCCTCCTCCGCGGGGGCATGGGGGAGATCCGGCTGGTGCAGGACACCCGGCTGCGGCGGACGCTCGCCCTGAAGGTGGCCTCCGTCTGCGCCCGTCCCGGCCAGGACGCCGCCGAGGTGGCGCTCGCCGAGGCGCGCACCACCGCGCAGCTCGAGCACCCCTCGATCGTCCCCGTCCACGACGCCGGTGTGTTCCCGGACGGGCGGGTCTGGTTCACGATGCGCCTGGTGGCGGGCGGGACGCTCCTCACCTACATCGCCGCGGTGCATCAGGTCTCGACCAACGGGACCTGGGGCACCACCGCCGATGGGTGGAACCTGCGCCGGCTGGTCACGGTGTTCGAGCAGGTGTGCCAGGCCGTGGCCTACGCGCACCGTCGCAACGTGACCCACCGCGACCTGAAGCCCACCAACATCCTGGTGGGGTCCTTCGGGGAGGTCCAGGTCATCGACTGGGGGCTGGCAACGGCGGGAGAGGCGCCGGAGGGTGGGCTGCGGGTGTTGGGGACCCCCGGCTACATGTCGCCGGAGCAGGCGCGCGGGAACGAGCAGGAGCACACCACGGCCAGCGACGTCTTCTCCCTCGGCGCCACCCTCTATGTGCTGCTCACCTCCCGCGTCCCCTTCCCGGGCGACTACCGGCGGGTGCTCCTCGGGCCGCCGGACGCCATCGCCGGACCCCTCGAAGTGCCCACCGAGCTGGCGCAGGCGGTGACCCTGGCGCTCCACGCCGACCCGGCGGAAAGACCCAGCGCGGTCGAGCTCGTGCGCCGGGTGCGGGCCTGGCTGGACGGGACCCGACTCGGCGAAGAAGCGCGGGCGATGGTGGAGGCGGTCCGCCCCAACCTCGACCTCGCACGAGCCCATCAGCTCGAGGCGCGGCTGCTGCGAGACCACGCCCGGGCTCTCCTCGATCCGCTTCCGCCCTGGGCGCCCGAGGAGACCAAGCACCCCGGCTGGGCGCTCCAGGACGCGGCCGCCGGCTTGGACCGGGACACGGCGATGCTCCGGGTGCGGTACCTCGAGGGCCTGCACGCCGCGCTCAACCTCGATCCCGGGTGCACCGAGGCGGAGGACCAGCTCGCCGCCTGGTACCGGGACGAGCTGACGGCCGCCCAGGAGGCCCGCGACGAGACGCGGGAGGCCCAGAGTCGGTTCCTCCTCGAGCGGTACGATCGCCGCGGGGCCCACCGCGCGCTCCTGAACCCCACCGGCCGCCTCACCCTGCTGACCGACCCGCCCGGCGCCACGGTCCGCGCCGAACGGTACGTGAAACAGCGCCGCCGACTCGTGCTCGAACCGGCGGGCGCGCTCGGAACCGCGCCGCTCGTCGCCGTTCCCCTGGCCGCGGGCTCCTACCGGCTGCGGCTCGAAGCGCCCGGTCGAGAGACGGTGTACTACCCGGTCCACCTCGGTCAGGGCTCGGACTGGGACGGGGTCCCCCCCGACCAGGCCGTTCCGACGCCGATCCCGCTTCCGGTCGCGGGGAGCCTCGGACCCGATGACTGCTACGTTCCCGCCGGGTGGTTCACCGCCTACGGCGACCCGGACGCCGCCGATCCGCTCGAAGCACGACGGATCTGGGTCGACGGCTTCGTGATCCGGCGGTTCCCGGTGACGGTGGGCGCCTACTTCACGTTCGTGAACGCGCTGGTCGACGCCGGAGCCGACGCCGATGTGGAGCGGCTCCTCCCGCCGGCGGGCGCGCAGCTCGGGAACGTCACGCCGTGGGCGCGGGGCCCGGACGGCCACTACCAGCCCGCGCTGGGTGGGGACGGCGCGATCTGGCCCGCGGATTGGCCGATGACGATGATCCCCCTCCACGCGATGGAGGCCTACGCCGCCTGGGAGTCGGCGCGGACCGGCCGCCCCTGGCGGCTGCCCCACGACATCGAGCGCGAGAAGGCCGCGCGGGGGGTGGACGGCCGCTGGTTTCCCTGGGGGGACGTCGGTGATTCGAGCTGGTCGTGTATCCAGAGCAGCCATGAGGGCGCGCCGCAGCGGGTCTCCGTGTACCGGTTCCCGGTCGACGAGAGCCCGTACGGGGTGCGGGGCGCGGCGGGAAACGTCTCCGACCGCTGCCGGAACGCCTACTCCCGCGGAGGCACCCCCGCGGGACGGCTGGACGTCGGGCCCGTGGACCGCGACAGCACCTTCCTCGTCTCCCGGGGTCCCGGGTACCCCCACCCGGCGGAGTGGGCCCGGGTGGCGGGCCGGTTCGCGGCGCGGCCCACCGACACCCTCGTGGTGCTCGGGTTCCGCCTCGCTTACAGCACCGGGGCCGCGACGGAGCGGTAGTTCACCCCGGCCAAGAGCTGATCGTTGGCGGTGATCTTCTTGAACTCCAGCACCTCGACGGCCCCGACCAGGAGGAGCCCGCCCGAGTTCAGCACGGCGCCGGCTGCCCACCAGTCGGTGCGCGTCACCACCCCCCCGGTGAACGTCACCCGGAGGTTCACCCGGATCTTCGCCGTCGCGCCCGCGACCCCGCGCCAGAGCTGAAACCAGGTGTACGTGGTCTGGGCCGGTGCGGCCGCGGACACGTCGGGCATGGGCGTCAGCGTGGTGGGGAAGGCCTGCTGGGCGAATCGCACGTAGCTGCCGAGCGAGCCCAAGGCGCGGTTCGGGTCCGGCACCAGGCGAAAGCTGTCGGCGAAGGGCGCGCCGGTCCAGGCCCAGTGCTCGGCCCCGGCGTAGAGGTCGGTGGTGGCCACGTCGAAGCCGGTGCCGGTGATGACGACGGTCCCGAGCGACGTGTACGACGGGATGGCCTCGACGCCGTAGTACTTGTAGGCGGTGGTGCCGATCCAGATCTCCACCGCCGTGCCGAACGGGGACCCGACATCCGAACTTTGCCCGTCCCACCCCGGCGCCGGGTCCACGTCGAGGACGTACCCACCGACCGGGGGGCCCACCACGCGGTCGAACGGACGGAGCACCGTGTTCGAGCCGACGTCCCCCGCCGGCGTCCAGGTCCGGACCCGCGATCCTGCCGGGGCCCCGACGCCGGTGAACGAACCGCCGCGGCGGAACGTGACCGCCCGCTGGGGGATCACGTCGTTCAGGACCGCGCGGATATCGGCGAGGCGGAGCACGTTGGTGACCCCCGCGCCCGTCAACACGGTGGCGTGGGTTCCGAAGTAGAGGCCGGCGGCATCGACCCCTCCCGGCCCGACGAACGCGAGGTAGCCTCGGAGCCGGCGGTCGTCGCTCAGCTTCTTCGCGAAGCTCCGGATCGCGGCGAGCGCGGCCGCCCCGGTGACCTCGCTGTCGAGCACGCTCACGTCGGCGCATCCGACCGAGATGAGACCCGCACGGAGCCAGGCGAGCTCCCGGCCAACGTGCTGGTAGGGGTTCCCTCCGGGCGCCCGATCCACCCCGATCAGCAGCGCGACATCATGACCCTCGCCCATCTGGACCTCCGACGCTCCTGGTACTGCCGCGGGCGCCGGATGGGTACCCGCGCCGCGACAATTGGAATTGGCTGCAATTGCCGGGAGGGCATTCGAGGCCTTAGGCAACCGGGCGTCGGGAACCACGCGGAGGATGGATGGACTGGGTCTTTCTGGTGCCGGCCGAGTCGGCGGAACGGGTGCGGGCGGTCAGGGGGGCCCGAGAGGTCGGCGGAGGAACCGACCTGCGCTGGTGGTCGGCGCCCCGCGCCCGGGCGGCCGACATGATCGCCATCCCCGGGGTCGTCGGCCACCGGGACGGCTGGCTGTACCTGGCCGGCGGTGCGTTCCGTCTCAAGGACCTTCCGACGGCCGCGCAGCCCGGGTCCGACCCCGAGCCGCACGTGGTCGAGCTCTACGCGCCTCTCGCGGTGCTCGCCCGCACGCCCCCGGCGCACGCCCTCGGCGTCGCCACCCTGGCCGTGCTGGGCGCTCGGACCTTGCTGGTCCTGGTCCCGGGGTCGACGCTGCTGGGCTGGCACGGCGCCGGGATCATCCGCCGCTTCGCCCCGTTGCCGCCCCTGCTCAAGCTGGCTCCGGCGCTCCGGACCGACGGTGCGGAGGTCCTCACCCCAGAGGCGCTGACCGGGGCCGGGGTCGGACTTCGCCCCGGCAACGACTGGGTGAGCGTAGGCGTCGTGCCCGGGGTCGATGCGGCCGCGGTGGTGGGCGAAGCGCTGGCCGGGTCGGCCGATGTCGGCCGCGGCGACGTGCGGCAGATGACCCGTCAGGCGCGGATGACCGACACGGAGCTGCCCACCGCCGCGGCGCCCGCCGTCGCGCCCGTGCACGCCCAGCCCGACGGAACGGCCTCGTTCATCGGGGCGCCCGAGGTGCGCCGGTGGCTCGCGGCCGACCCTCGGGTGTTGTCGATCCTCCCGCGCCGGTTCCCCACAGCCACCGGAAAGCCCCCGGCGACCATCGTGGGCCTCGCGCCGGACCGGACGGTGAACGGCAAGGTGACGGCCGGGGCCGGCGAGCTGCTCGGCCTGACGGACACCGGTCTGGACCTCGGACGGACCGACGACATGCACCCGGACTTCGGCGCGCGCGTCGCCGACCTCCTGGAGCTCCCCCTCGTCGCCGAGGCCCTCCCGCTCGCGGTCGGACTGTGGGCCGACCCCGCCCCGGCCGACGGCCCCGCCCAGGACGCGAGCGAACCCCTCGGCCACGGCACCCACGTGGCCGGGCTGTTGATCGGGGACGGCGCCGCCGGCGGTCCCCTGGGCATCGCGCCCCAGGCCGAGCTCGCCTTCCAGTCCGCGGGCCACCGTGTCCGCTGGCGCACGCGCGAGGACCTCGCCCAGCAGGGCGTCGCCCACTTCGAGCCCTGGCCGCCCCCCGACTACGGCCTTTACGGCGCACCGCTCGGGGGCCGCCTCGCCCTCCTGCTCGAGGACAGCTACCAACTCGGCGTTCGGGTCCACACCCTGCCGCTCGCCTACCATGTGAACGCCCGCTCCGGCTATTGGGACGAGTCGGCCGCGGTCGACACCGCCACCTGGGCGCGGCGCGACCTGACCGTGGTGTGCGCCGCCGGGAATGACGGCCGGGGCGAGGTCAACCCCGCGACCGGCACCGGCACCGGCACCGTGACCGCCCCCGGCACCGCCAAGAACGCCATCACCGTCGGCGCCTCCGAAGGTCGCCACGACGGCATCATGACCCTGGCCAGCGCGGTCATCGACCGGCCGCCCCGGTGGTCCGACCCGCGGCTCGCGGGGGGCGACTGGGACCCCGATCTCGTCGAGGAGAACGGCGGGATCGCCGACGACGAGCGGCAGGTCGCGCCGTTCTCCGGTCGTGGGCCGGCGAGTGGGCGTCTCAAGCCCGACGTCGTCGCCCCGGGCACCCTGTTGACGTCAATCCGGAGCCGCGCGCTCCCCGCCGGGACGACGCTGGAGCCCGTGGGCCGCGGGCAGGGCGTCTACGCGATCCGCAGCGGCACCAGCGTGGCCGCGCCCGTCGTCGCGGGGGCCCTCGCGATCCTCCGCCAGCACCTCCGAGAACGGTACGGGCTGGCCAACCCGTCGAGCGCCCTGCTCCGGGCCCTGCTCGCCGCCGGCGCGACCCCCCTGAACGGGCCCTTCAGCGGGGACCTCCGGGACGACGTGAACACCGTCGCCGGTTTCGGCAGGCTCAACATGCGTCCGCTTCTGGCCCGCCGGATCCACTACGCCGATGACCCGTCCGACACCATCGAGACCGCCCAGGTGCGCCGATGGACGGTGCAGGCGGCGCCGGGTGCCCGCGCCGTGATCGCGCTGGCCTGGCGCGATCCGCCGGGCTCAGCCGGGGCGGGCGGCCTGGTCAACCGGCTGGCGTTGCGGGTGCGGGCGGAAGCGGACGTCACCGACGGAGACCTCCACCCCTACCCGCAGGTGGTCAACAACCTCCAACGCGTGTCCCTCGGATCGGCGCCCGCGACGTTCACCGTTGAAGTGCACGGCGTGGCGGTCTGCCGGGCCGCGGCCCACCTCCAGGTCCCGGCGCCGGCGACCGACTTCGCCCTCGTGGTCCTGAACGCGAAGTCGATGACGGTGATCTAAGCAGGGGAGGATGGGTCGCTTCGCGCGCCCCGCCTCCTCATCCGCCGGCCGCCAACCTCGCCTCTTCGGCCTCTGGCTTGCCCGAGTCGCGGAGCAGGCGCTTGGCCAGCTGCATCGCGTTCTCCATGGAGTGGTCCATGTTGTTGTACCAGAACATCCCGGTACGGCCGGCCAGCTGGAGGTTGCTGAAGGCGCCGAGGCCCTTCCGCGCGCGCTCGAGGTGGGCCGGGTAGGTCTTGTGGTAGATGGGGTAGGTGTCCGCCACCCGCTCGATGTGCACATCGAGCACGTCCCGGCGGGAGCGCACCATCCCCACCCGGATGAGGTCCTGAATCACGGCGTCGGTGAGGCGCTCGGCGTGCACCCAGCGGTCGTCGCCCTCGCGGCAGGTCACCTCGACGTTGATGCCGGTGGCCCCCGCGGGGCAGGTGTCGTCCGAGAAGAACTTCGGCATCGACAGCCGCGAGAACACGATGTCGTCGGCGCCGTAGTAGCACCACTGGTAGGGACGGGGGACGTCGGCCTTTAGGAGCACGTTGAAGAACAGGGTCGACAGATAGGGGAGGTTCGGGACCTCGAGCCCGAGCTGCTTGCAGGCGAGCGTGATCGGAGCCGTCCAGACGACGACGCTGGGCTCGATGCGCTCGGTTCCGGCGTAGACCGCGCTGATCTTCCCGTTCCCGCCGACCAGTCGCGCGCCGGTCCCGGTGAGGATGCGACCCCCGCGGGCACGGATCAGGTCCGACACCTTGTCCCAGGTGACCTGCAGGCCGCCCTTCGGGTAGATGAAGTCGATCTCGGCCTTGTTGTACTGGAGCAACGTCGACTTTGCGAGCTGCGCCAGGTTCTGCATCTGCAGCTTGTCGTCGATGATCGCCCGGTTGATGCCGACCTTGGCCCAGTCGGGGTGCGTCTCCCGGGGGTGGATCCCGAGGAACTTGACCGAGTAGCCCTTGAAGAAGTGCTCGTAGAGGTTGGGGCCGTACTGCTTGAGGACGTAGTCCTCGAAGTTGTCGTTGCCGTAGCTCTTGAACCCGTTGATCGCGAGATCCACCGCGGCCCGGGCGGCCAGCGGCTTGGGGAGCTGCAGGAGGTTCTTCGGGTGGAGCGGCCAGCGGTAGTACTTGCCCTCGAAGTACACCTCGGAGCGCCGCGGGAACGCCGTGGCGTGTCCGAGCAGCACCCGGTCCAGGTAGGACTTGATGTTCGGGTTCTCGGTGTGGAATCGGTGCGGGCCGCAGTCGAAGACGAAGTCCCCGTAGCGGTAGCTGCGGGCCAGACCGCCCACCGTGGTGAACTTCTCGACGACGACCACCTCCGCGCCGGACTCAGCGAGGAGATGGGCCGTCACCAGACCAGCCACACCGCCGCCGACGACAACGACCGGGCCACCAAAAACCGAGGGAGTGCTCACCGCTCCATCATGCCCGATTTCACCCACGCGTGAAAGGCCGGAATGATCGAGAGAGGGGTCAGACCCCCACCCGGATCCATTCGTCGAGGGTGGGGGTCCACGTCGGGGGGGAAGGGAA
>JAYVAS010000859.1:0-2342 GCA_043750895.1 Pseudomonadota bacterium | reverse complement strand
CTCCTCGGCAGCCAGGTAATTCTTGGCGATCTCCGTGTCCGACTTGCGAATGCGGGGACCGGACCAGGATGTGAGGCCCATGTTGGACGCGCCGGCGTTCGCGCGGGCCACGATGACCTCGGCGGCGGTGTGCCCGTGAGCGGCCCAGTGCATCTTGTTCTGCACGGTCTGGAAGAAGCGCTCCGATGACTCGGCCTTCGGGTCGTAGTCGACGCTTGTCGCGTAGATGTCGAGCACCTTCTTCCAGAACACGCGCTCCGAGGAGCGGATGTCCCGGATGCGTGCGAGGAGCTCATCGAAGTAGTCGTCGCGGCCGGCGGCCTTCAGCCGGCGGTCGTCCATCGCGAAGCCCTTGACAGCGAACTCTGCGAGCACCCCCGTCGCCCACTGCCGGAAGCGGGTGCCGGAGGGGGAACGCACGCGGAAGCCGACCGCGAGGATCACCGCGAGGTTGTAGTGTTTGACCGAGCGCCGTACGTCGCGGGAGCCCTCGCGGCGAACTTGTAAGTAGAGCTTACACGTTGCCTCGGGATCCTGCTCGCCCTCGTCGTAGATCGCCCGGATGTGCTGGGTGACGTTCTGCGGAGTGGTGCCGTACAGCTCGGCCATCTGCGCCTGGCTCAGCCAGACGGAGCCCCCTTGCAGGCGCACCTGAACGCGCACCGTCCCGCCCGGCTCGGCGTAGACGAGAATCTCGCCGGACGGCTCGCTCACCGGCGCACCACCGCCGCCGGAACGGAAACTCCGTGGCGCAAGTCAGGGGCGGGTTGAAGGGCGTGCACAATCCGCCTTCTATCGCGGCCATGAGCCGTTCGCCTACCCCCACACCCCCATGTTCACGGGCTCTCGATTGCCTTCGATCCTAGCTTTTCGGTCACTATGATCCGTTCGGCCCGCCATCCGCTCCCATGTCCGCACGGCTACCGTCGACGTCGCGCTCCGCTCGGGCTCCTGCGTCGATCGCCGGGCTCGTTGGAGTGAGGTGGACATCGTCGTTGGCGGGGTTGGCGTCGTCCGTCCAAGAGATGTACTCCGGGTCGACGGACTGATTGCCATCGAGACCGGTGGGATCGGAGAAGTCCACCCAGTTGACATCATTCGAGTACACGTCGCAGTACTCCAGTACCGGTGTCGAGCCCAGGGCCTGGACCCCGACGTCATTGTAGGCGACGATGGAGCTGACGAGGGTGACCGTGCTGCTGCTCTCTGTCGTGATGGCCACGCCACTGCCAACGATCGTCAGGTGATCGAGCGTTGCCACGGTGTCGGGACCGAACTCGAAGACGCTCCCGCGCTCGTCGATGGCGACCAGGGATTCCACCGAAAGATCCACGAGGTCGGACGCGGAACGTGCTCGTGGTATCGGCGTCGCCGTTCCCCAGGAAGGTGATTCGCGTCAGGGTGACGCTGGAATTGGCGAGGTCGGACCAGGTTCCGGTGTCGATGGCGATGGCGGAGCCGGTCACGGCCACGTTGCCGACCAAGGCCACGTCGTCGACCACCGGCTCTCCGTAGTAGGGATAGAACACGGCCCCGCCCCCTTCGTCCGCCGTGTTCCCGATGAACTCCGCGCCACTCACGTCGATCCCGCCTTTATCGTACAGGCCACCCCCAAGCGACGCCGAGTTCCCTTCAAAGCGCAGGTCCTCGGCAGCGCCAGCGCTGGAGTTGAACCAGCCGCCGCCCCCGCCGCCCGCGTCGGCGATGTTGTTCACGAACTCCGCGTCGTCGAGCTCTACCCGATCAACGCTTGAGGTAAACAGTCCTGCGCCGGCGGTACCCAGGTTCGCCTCGAACCGGACTCCCTCCGCCTCCAGGGAGGGGCCTCCGCCGACGTACGCTCCCCCTCCGTAGCTGAAGACGTTATCACAGCTTCGACCAAGACTATCGTTCGCCTCCACGATGGACTCGATTTCGTCCAAGGTGCGGCCGTTGTCGATGAAGTCGACGTCCCGCAGGATGAGCGGGGGCCCATTGGCTGAGAGGCCAGCCCCGACCTGGAAGCAGTCGAAGTCGCCTCCCCAGTAGTGGCCTCCCTGAGGGGCTCCCCTGCCGCCGGTGATGGTCACGCCCCACAGCGTGACCAGGTCGGAGCCGTACGCCTCCACTACGGGAGCCTCACCCCCCGATCCCGCGAGCACGGTGCTCGCGTACCCTTCGGCGCCGCGAACCGTGGCGCCGGCGCTCGGTACGACCAAATCCTCGGTGTACGTACCCGCCTCGAGGACGACGCACCGGGCGCTGTCGATCGCCTCCTGCACCAACCCGAGCGGGTCGGTCCTGGTCCCGGAACCCGAGCCCCCGGGGGCAACCCAGAGTGGCAACGACGCGTCGAGATCATC
>JAYVAS010000858.1:0-5515 GCA_043750895.1 Pseudomonadota bacterium | reverse complement strand
TCGGAGATCCCCTGGCCCCCCGTTCCCGCCATCCCCACCCCCCCGATGTGCGGACCCATCTCCTCGATGCGGCGCTGC
The DNA here is from genome assembly GCA_043750895.1 of Pseudomonadota bacterium. Taxonomy (GTDB): domain Bacteria; phylum Myxococcota_A; class UBA796; order UBA796; family SXON01; genus JAYVAS01. Next base: position 5,437 of record JAYVAS010000858.1, on the reverse strand, counting down.
GGGCCTTCGCGACGGCCGGCTACGAAGGCGCGTCGGTCCGGAGTATCGCCCGCGAGGCCCGCGTCTCCCTCGGTCTGCTCTACCACTACTTCCCCAGCAAGGAAGCAGTGCTACAGGCGCTCTTCGAGCGGAGCACCCGCCTCGTCGGCGAGGCCTTCACCCGCGCCGCCCACGCGCCGGACCCGTCGGTCCGTCTCGGCACCCTCATCCTCGCCAGCGCTGACCTGGTTCGTGAACATCAGGACTTCTGGCGGGTCTCGTACGGGGTCCGCTTTCAGCACGCGGTGGTCGGCGGCTTGGGGGCCGGCATCGCGGCCCAGTCGACGCTGCTCCACGGCCTGTTCACGCAGCTCCTCGCCGAGATCGGCCGGACCGACCCCGAGACCGAGGCCCGTGTCCTCTTCGCCACGCTGGACGGCCTCTTCCAGCACTTCATCCTCGACGCCGCCCGGTACCCTCTGGACGCTGTCGTCGCCCACGTGATCCACGCCCACGGCGGTCGTACCGCCCCGGAACCCTCATGACCCGCCTCCAGCTCGTCGAGCTCGAAGACCTCGACTGGTTCCCGAAGATCCTCCGCGACGGCGGCACCGCCTACCTGGAGTTCGTCGTCCGCAAGTCCGGGCACGCCGCCCTGCTCGCGCCGACGGTGCAGCGCACGTTGGAGGCCACCGGACAGACCCGAATCGTGGACCTCTGCTCGGGGGGCGCAGGCCCCACCCGCGTCGTGTCCGAAACACTCGAGGCCGCCGGCCTCCCCGTGGACGTGGTGTTGAGCGATCGTTTCCCGAACACGGTGGCCCTGGCGCACGCCGCCGCGGAGAGTCGCGGCCGCATCTCGGTGAGCCCGACGCCGGTCGACGCCACCCGGGTCCCGGCGACCCTGACCGGGCTCCGCACGATCTTCAACGCCTTCCACCACTTCCCTCCCGATCTCGCGCGCAGGATCCTCGCCGACGCCGTCGCGGCCCGGCAGCCGATCGCGGTGTTCGAGGTGGTCAGCCGGGAGCCGCTGATGCTGCTCGCGCTGCTGTTCTCCCCGGTGAGCGTGACGCTCACGCTCCCGTTCTGGCGCCCGTTCCGCTGGCCGTGGCTCCTCTGGACCTGGTTGATCCCGGTCATGCAGGCCTTCGTGCTCTGGGACGGGCTGGTGTCCTGGCTCCGCATCTACAGCGTGGACGAGCTGCGCGCGCTGGTGGCGACCATTCCCTCGCCCGACTGGGAGTGGGAGATCGGCACCATTCGGCTGGGCGACGCTCCGGCCCACGCGACGTACCTGATCGGCCGACCCGCGCGCGCCCCGGCGTAAACAGTCTGTGCGACCGGTTGCCTTTTTCGAGGCAGCGGGCATCTTGGCCGTAGAGATGAGGAACCCTTGACCCAGACCTGGCCGCTGCTCCTGCTCCCCCTCCTCCTGCCCGCGTGTGACGGGGGCGGAAAGACCGAGGACCTGTGCGAAGTGACTGTCGCCGGGACGCTCCCCGCCAGCGGCACGCTCGCCGGCTACCGCGACCCCTTCGGCTTCGTGCTCTCGGCGCCGGACCCGGTCGCGGTCATCACCACCACCGTTCCCGGCCACCAGGAGGTGTCCGCCGACGGGCTGAGCATCTCCTGGATCCCCGACGCGCCGCTCACGCCCAACACCGCCTACCAGGCGACGCTCGACTGGTGCGGAGGTTCCGAGGTGATGGACCTCACCACCTCGGACCTCGGGAGTCCGCTCACGGACCCGCAGGGCCTCGTGGGTCGGGTCTACGCGGTGAACCTGCCCGAGGCGAACATCGTCTCGCCCGCGGGGCTCGGTGGCATCCTGGGCCCGATGCTCGCCGTGGTCCTCGCCGAGGTCGTCGCGGTCTCCGACACCGACCTGGACGTCTTGGGGGCAGTGGCTGTCGCCGGCAGCGATCCGCCGGTCGAAGACTACTGCACGCCCACCATCGACTTCCCCCCCGGCGCGTTCAGCGAGCAGCCCTACTTCCACCTCGGTCCGGCTGACGTGGATCTGGTGGTGAACGGGGTCATCGTCACCGTGGGAGACCTCGAGCTCACAGGCACGTTCTCGGCCGACGGTTCCTACTTCGGCGGCGGCGTCTTCACCGGCCTCGTGGACACGCGCCCGCTCTCGCTCGCGCAGAACCCCGAAGGGGACGGCACGGACCTCTGCGTGCTGGTGAGCGGCTTCGGCGTCGCGTGCGCCGACTGCCCCACCGACGGCGAGCCGTTCTGCCTCTCGCTGGTGGCGGACGGCATCACCGCCGAGGCGCGCGAAGGCGCAGATGTGGTGGAGGTGCTGGAGTACAACTGCGAAGGCTGCGCCGATGGTCCTCCGGCGCCCGACGCGGTCTGCGAAGGCTGACGGATTCGCGCCGGGCAGCCGGCGCGCACGACCCCCGGGCTACTCGCGGGGCTTGATCAAGGTGTAGAGATCCTCGATGAGCTCGCCGCGGCCGAGGAGGTGGTCGCCGTTCCAGTCCACCCGCCAGACGTCGGTGCCGGCAGCGTCAACCTCGCGCGCGACCCCGGCGGCCCCCACCATGTGGAGGGTGTTGCCGTTGTCGTAGCGCCAGGCGTCCCCGTTGGTGGACGCGTAGACCTCAGAGCTGTTCGACCAGATGTTGCGCAGCACGCCTGCTTTCCGGTCCACCTCGTACTCGAGGAGCATGGTGTCGTCGCGACCGACGGTGGAGGACACCAGCAGGGTGCGATCGGCCGTCCACGAAATGCCGTGCTGCCAGGAGTACTGGGACTCCGGGGGGTCGAAGTCGTAGCCGTTGCGGACGTCCCCGGCCCACCATGTGCTGGTCCCGGTGGCGCGATCCACTTCGACGATCGAGTTGTTGGTGTAGAAGCTGTACAGGTAGGTGTTGGTCTCGATGTCGTAGTAGACCCCGTTGGACTCGCAGCGGCCCGAGCCAGGCCAGTCACCCTCGCAGCTCCAGATCGCGGTGCGCTCGGTCTCGCCGGGGGCCATCTCCACCAGGGTCTCCCCGCCGCCGTCCGCCTGGCTGCCCCACGCCAACGTCCCGTCGGGGAGCTGCACGAACGCGTGGTGGAGGCCGGGGGTGGCGAGGACGTCGATCTCCTCGTCGAGGTAGGTGCGATGGATCCGGGAGGCCTCGCCGTCGTCGTAGTCCGACCAGTAGGTGGCGTCGTCCCAGAGGATGAAGCTCCTCGTGACGTCCACGGTGGCGTACAGCGTCCAGTGACGATCGGGCGCGAGGTGCGCCCACACCACCCGGGCCTGCCGGTCCATGATGAAGGTCCAGTAGTTGCCGCCGGTCCAGCCGCCCGCGGTCTGGTTGATGCTCCCCATCAGGTAGTTTCCGGTCGGCAACGTGGCCGCCTCGTCCCACACCACCAGCTCGCCCTGGGGCAGGCCGGACGGGAAGCGCCCGGTGGTGATGGTCAGGCCGTCCGACGACTCGCCGGAGTCGGCGACCACCCGCCAGGCGGCGTCGGTGTCGTAGGGGATGCCGACGACGAGCTGCTCCTGCGGGCCGGCGTCGGCGGCGAAGGTGGGGGTGGTGGCCCACACGCCGTCATCGAAGCTGTACTCGACGTGCATGCTGCCCGGGCCGTCCTGGGTCCAGCTCACGTAGACCATGGCCTCGATGTCGTCGTGCAGCCGCCAGGAGAGGTCGGTGATGTTCAGCGGGACGTCGACGTCGGTGTCGGTGTCCGTGTCGGTGTCCGTGTCGGTGTCCGCGTCGGTGTCCGCGTCGGTGTCCGTGTCGGCGTCGACCTCGTTCGTGTCGGTGTCGGTACCGACGTCCACCTTGGCGGGCTCGCAAGCGGAGAGGAAGACCAGGCCGAGAAGAGAGAGATGCATCAGGGGTGCGCTCCGGCGCGAAGTTTATCCTAGATGCACCCGTGGGCCCGTCAGGATCGTGTGATCTCCCGCGCGCGGGCCGCGAGCGCGGTGAACGCCGGGCGGGGGTTCCCGCGGCGGTCGAGCAGCCCCAGACGCGGGAAATACCCGCGGTCGTGATCGACGGTGGTGTCCAGCAGGACCGGGACCCCCGGGTTGCCGAGCGCGGCGTCGAGGGCGGCCAGCGCGCGCTCGGTCACGGCCGCGTCGTCGTCGAGCAGGGTCCCTTCGCCGCCGCGGGGGAGCAGGACCAGCGCCGCGGCCCGCTTGCCGACCACGCGCGCGGCTTCGACGGCCCGCGGCACGGCCTCCCGGGGATCGATCCCCGGATCCACCCGGAACAGGAGGACGTCGCCGACCGACCGGCGGAGGTCGGGGTCGTCCAGGGTGAAGCCGTGCGGGGCGAAGTGGTTGAAGTACTTCCCGTCGTCGGTGGCGTGGCGACCGAACGGGGCCATCCAGCGGGGGACGGGGAGCGCGGGGAGGGGCCGGTCGAGCCACGCCCGGGGCAGGATGAACTCGACCCCGGCCAGGAGACCCTGGTGGGCGACGATCAGCGCCACATCGGCGTCGGTGAGGGCGTCGGCGGTGTAGAGCACCACCCGGTGACCCCACCGCCCCAGGGCGGCGAGTCGGGCGCGGGTGGCGGGGCGGCGCAGGTCCTCGATCGGGAGCCGGAACAGGTCCACGCCCAGCTCCCAGGTGGCGAGCAGCACCAGGTCGTTGCGGGCCTGCTTCCGGCGGAAGGGGTCGAGGCCGTCGGCCGGGATGTCCAGGATGGCGTCCCACGCGTGGCGGAGGGTCAGGCCCAGCGGGCAGCGCGGCCGCACCTCGCCCGGACCCTGACCGGCGGGGGGGGCCGGGGCCTCGGTGACGCCGTTGGTCCGGACCCACTCGACCCGATGCCCGGCCTCGTCGACGTGCACGAGGCAGAAACCGAGCCGGTGGACGTCGTTGCGCCCGTACTCCTCGCCCGGACCCACCCGACCCAGCTCGCTGTAGCCGGGGCGCACGAACGCGGTCGAGGGCAGCAGGTAGTAGTCGACGCCCGCGTGGTGGTTCCAGAAGGGGTGGTGCACGTGGCCGCAGAACACCGCCTCGACCCCGGCCGCCGAGAAGAGCGCCAGCAGACGGCTCCGCGCCGGCTCGGCCAGGTTGTCGTAGTGTTCGGGCTCCTCGGGGTCGAGGAGGAAGGGGGGGTAGTGCAGGAACACGAAGGTGCGGACGCCCGGCACCAGCACGCCCTCGAGCCAGGCCCACTGCTCGGCCTCCAGCGCCAAGCCGCTGTTCAGCACCGGCGTGTCGATCCCGATGAGGCGCACCCCGTCTCGCTCGACCACCCACCACGGCGCCCCCCACCAGCTGCGGAAGGTGGTGTGCTTCTCCGGGCTCACGCTGGGGGCCGGCGCCCAGGGGTGGGGCTTGTCGCCGACGTCGTGGTTGCCCGGCACCACGTAGAGGGGCATACGCAGCGGCAGGTAGGTCTCGCGGGCGACCCCGAGCGCGTCGGCGTGCGCTGCCAGTCCGGGGACCGGGTGGACCACGTCGCCGAGGTGCACCACGAACGCC
>JAYVAS010000857.1:0-5115 GCA_043750895.1 Pseudomonadota bacterium | reverse complement strand
CCGGGCACGTGCGCCCGGTCAGGGGGGGATGGATTGAGCGTCTCCTACGGCATCGGTGCCGACTCGGGCGAGCACGCCGCCTGGGCGTTGGTGCGTCTGAAGACGGGCCAGCTCCCCGAGCTGCTGTACCTCGCGGAGGTCTACGGCTCGACCGACCGGCTCTGGCTGAACCGGGCCTACGACGGGGCGCGGCTGGTGCGCGCCGAGCTCGGGCGTCTCGAGGTGAACCTGGAGGCCGTACCTTGCTGGGTTGAGGTGCCGCCTTCGAAGAGCAGGGCGAGCGGTCACGCGGGGCAAGGGGTCCGTCACACCCAGGTGTCCTGGTCGACGCTGGGGGTCCGTGCCGGCGCTCTGTGGATGGCTTGGTGGGCGGCTACCCAGTCGTCCTCGACGGCAGACCGTGTGGAGCCAGGCGTCTGGTGGGCGCCGTGGGGTCGGCACATCCGGCGCGGGAAGGACGAGAGCGACGGGGGTGAGCACCGGGTGACCGAGGCCGGCAAGCTCGTGAGCGGCGCCACAGCGCGACTGGAGCTGGTGTCTGCGTCGAGGCGCGTGGACTGCGCGGAGAGCATCCTCATTGCTGGTGGAGCGGCGCTGGCGGCCCAGGGGCGGGTGGTTCCTGCCTTCGACCCGACAGGTAGGTCGACCCCCCCCTGGGCCCCCCCCGGGGGAGGGTCTATTCTCCCATCGCGCGCGCGCTCCGGGCGTAAAAAATCCCCTTTGGGCGCCCCGGCGGTGATTCGTGGCAAGTAAACGCGTGCAGACCAGCCGCAAGCTCCAGCTCGAAGCGGAGATCCTGGAGCTCGAGGAGACGGTCGCCGAGTGCAAGAACAAGGGAGACTTCTACAGCGCCGTCCAGGCGACGAAGCTCTGGGTGGACGCCCGCCGCGAGCTCGCGCGCTTCATCGAGGCCGACGAGATCAGCCGTTCGAAGGACAGCCTCGAGCGGATCCGGAAGACGCGGAAGGCCGCGGCCCGGGCGGGCGCCCACACCGCGGTGAAGGACCTCATCCGCGACGAGCAGAAGGAGCTGGAGCGTCGCCGCCTGCAGGAGCGCGAGCTCGACCCGACGTCGGGGATGACCGAGGAGGAGCTGCGCGACTACCTCCGCGAGGAGTTCACGGCGATGCCGAGCGACCACTTGGTGGAGGCCGTCCGAATCTACTGCGACCGAGAGGGTCTCGACTTCCCCCGGCGCCTCATCGCCGGAGGGGTCACGTGACGGATGGCAGCCACCAGCTCCCGCGGTGTGCGTCGGGCTCACGCCCGATCGTACTCGCCGTTCTCGGGTGTCCGGGAGTCGGCCAAGCGCGGGCGATCGCGGCCCGGGGACTACGAGGCGTACACCCGACCCCAGCGGCGCTGGGTCTGGATGCGCGCCCGGGTGATGCTCTGGCGGGCGGCCAACCGCGTCGGGAAGACCCGCGGCCAGGTCCGGAAGCTCATGCACTTCCTGCGGGGGACCGGGCCGTACAAGGACCGCCGGCCCGGGCCCTGCAAGGTTCTGGTGATGTCGATCTCGAAGGAGCAGACCGTCCCGCTCCACGAGATGATCTGGGAGCTGCTCCCGAAGGACGAGATCGACCCGTCGGTGAAGTTCCGGCCGGGGTTCGGGTTCGTCGGAAAGCCACCGCGGATCACCTTCACGGCCGGGCCGGCGAAGGGGTCACTGATCCGGTTCGCCACGTACCGGCAGGGGACCACCGCGATCGCCGGCGCCAACTTCGACGTGGTGCTCCTCGACGAGCCCCCGCCCGAGGAGCTCTGGGGCGAGGTCCTCGGCCGCGTGGTGCACGGCAACCCGGGGGAGATCTGGATCTCCTTCACCGCCACGCCGGACTCGGCGGACGTCACCTACCTGCGGAAGAAGGTGGAGTCCGGCGAGGTGCAGGAGATGCAGACCTCGCTGACGGTCGAGAACTGCACGCTCGAGAGCGGGCGGCCGCTCCTCACCCAGGAGACGATCGACGCGTTCGCCTCGAGCCTCCTGGAGCTCGAGAAGGACATGCGGCTCCACGGCGGCTGGGACGTCGTGGTCACCGAGCGGCTCCTCACCAACTTCCAGAGCCACCACATCCGGCCGGCCACCCCGCCGGCGGGGTCGCTGCTGGCGGTGGGGATCGACCAGGGCGCCGGTGCGGGGAAGCAGGCCGCGGCGCTCCTGGCGATCGACCAGGCGCACGGCCTCACGCCCTGGATCTGGGTCCTGGAGGAGTACGTCTCCGACGGGTACACGACACCCGAGCAGGACGCCAAGGCGGTCCTGAAGATGCTCGCGCGCCGCGGGCTGAAGTACGAGGACATCGACGTGTGGGTGGGGGACCGGGCGTCGGGCATGAACCGGCACGACGTCCGGAAGTCCAACCGCGAGCTCTTCCTGCAGCTCGCGCGCCTGCTCCGGAAGGAGCCCACCGACATGAAGCGAATCGACACGCCGCGGAAGTGGGGGGGGTCGGTCACCTACGGGTACCGCCTGCTCAACGCTGTGATGGGCCGACGGGACGAGGAGCTTGGGCTTCCCCACTTCACCGTCGACACGGGGTGCGTCGCCTTCGCGGACGCCGCCAAGCGCTGGCGGGGCAACCCCAAGGACAACCTCAAGGACATCCTGGACGCCGTCCGGTACCCCATCGAGAAGGTGGTGGCGCCGGGCGAGTGGTTCAGCTTCAAGGCCATTTACGCGTAGGAGACTCCTCATGTCGTTTCTGAATCCGGTGCCCGACGACCAACTGGACGGCCTTCGTCCCCAGATGCCCAGCCAGGCCGACGAGGACCGATCGGCTCGGCAGCTCACCCGGCTGAAGATCCTCATGGAGGACTGGGACCAGATCCTCTACGAATGGATGAGCGAGAAGGTCGACCCGACCCGGCTGGCCACCTGGGGAGCGCCGGACACCGCGGTGAACACGCTGGGCAACATCTGCCGTCAGCTCACGACCCCAGGGCTCTACGGGAAGCGGCCGGCGGTGGCCCACATCAGTCCGTTCACGGTGCCCTTCGCCGGCGCCGGCGGCATGGTCGACCGCTCCGGGTACTGGACGCTCATGCAGTTCGTCTCGTACCTGACCCTTGGGCTCGGCGACATGCTGCTCCAACCGACCGCCACGGCCGAGGGGTTCGCCTACCGGACCGTGTTCCCCCACAACGTGTGGGTGGATTCGGACCCGGAGCGCTCCGACCGACCGGTCCGCATCTGGGAGCTCCGGACCCGCTTTCGGCCGGAGATCTCTCGCTGGGTGTACGCCTGGGACCAGTGGGACCTGGGTGAACCCAGCGTCCACCTTCCCGGGGTCCGGCCGCCCAGCTTCAAGATCGTCCAGGCGTCCGGCGCCGACACGGGCCTCGACCTGTCCAACTTCTTCGGCTTCCCGGCGAACGGAGCGGTCGGTGACACCTACCGTTGGCGAAACCAGGCGGGCAAGCCCTTCGTGAACTTCGGCCGGTACCGGGCCGAAGACACCGGGCTCACCTGGAACTACCACACCCGGCGCGGCGCCACCAAGGGTTGCCTGAACGCCGCGACGAACTGGACCTACGCGTCTCACTGTGCCAAGGACGCCTCGGGGAAGACCGTCATCGCCGCCGGGCTGCAGCCCATCGTGGAGAAGGTCGACAACGCCGGCGGGAACAACGTCGTCCGCTCGATCCAGCTCTCCCCTGGGGCCATCCTCTACCACCAGGTGGTGGAGGGCTCCCAGCCCTTCGTGCAGGAGATCGGCCCGGGCGCCGACCTGCCCAACGTCCTCGCCTACGCCCGGGTGTACGAGACCCTGGAGCTCCGCCGCTGGGGCATCGAGGCGGATGACGCGACGGCGAAGAGCTCGGACCCGGAGAGCGGCGCCGCAAAGTTCATCTCCCGTCAGTCCAAGCGGGAGTACGCCGAGCAGGTCAAGCCGCTGTTCGAGCGCGCGGACCAGGAGATGCTCCGGCTCCTGGCGGCCCACGCGGCACTCCACGGTCTCGGCACCTTCGATGAGGAGCACTACTCGATCGAGTACCAGTCGATCGAGGAGTCGCCGGCCGAGCAGAAGGAGCGCCGGGAGCAGCTCGACTGGGAGGACCGCAACGGCCTGGTGGACCCGGCCGAGAAGTACATGCGCCTTCACCCGGGCGTGAGCCGCGCCGACGCCGAGGCCGAGCTCGTCCGGATCGCCGTCGCCAAGGCCGAACACGACCAGCGCGTCCGGGAGGCCCTCGGCAAGCTGGGCCTCCTCTCGACTCCCCCGGCCAACGATCCCCCTGTTCCCCCCGTTCCCCCTGTCTCCGGCCGCAAGGCCGCGTAGGAGCACCATGCCCGTCAACTGTCCTCATTGTTCCAAAGAAGTCGCCGACGTCATCCCGCAATCCGAGTTCAACCGTCGCCTGAAGGAAAAGACCGACCAGGCCGACGGCCTCAAGGCGGAGCTCGACGCCGCCGCCCCCAAGGCCAAGGGGTACGACAGCGTGAAGACCGAGCTCGACCAAGCCCGGACTGAGCTCACCGGGATCCGCACGAAGTACACCCAGTACGAGGCGCTGGTCTCCCGGGGGTACACCGACCCGCGGGTGGCCGCCTCGCTCAACGCGATCCACGGCGCCGAGATGGCCGGCAAGGTCGACAAGGACCGCGTCGACCTCGCCACCTGGCTCGACGGGGAGGGGAAGACCCACCCGGTGGTGGCAGCGTTGCCGCGGGGTGGGACGCCGGCGCCCGGAGGCGATCCGCCTGCAGGAGGCGCCCCGGCGACTGGGGGTCAGCCCGCGCCGGGTGGAGCTCCGCCTGCAGGAGGCGCACCCGCCGCGGGGGGGGCGCCCCCCAACCCGCCGCCGAGCAACAACGCCGGCGCCGGCGGTGGGGCCCCGGGCGGGGGTGGGATGACGCCCGCCCAGCTCTCCGCGTACTTCAACGGCGCCGAGTACAAGGCGCTCCCCCGGGACCAGCAAAGGGCCAAGCTCGCGGAGCTGACCGGGAAGTACAACCAGCCCGCCGCCGGCGGCCAGCAGGTGGCGACGTAGAATGATTCCCGCCCTCCTCGGCATCGTGCCGCTCGTCGAGGGCGACATCCCCGTGGTCGCCGGAGCCGGCGGCGTGATGCTCGGGGGGGATGCGGTCGCGGGGGGGGGGGGGGGGGGGGG
>JAYVAS010000856.1:0-4359 GCA_043750895.1 Pseudomonadota bacterium | reverse complement strand
GCCCGCCGCCGGTGGGCTCGGGCGCGGTGAGGTGCCAGGCGTCCTGGGTGAGCGCCTGGCCGAGCAGCGTCGCGCGCGCCGGAACCCCGGGCGCGCGCGGCGCGAGCAGCACCGCGGCGGCGCCTTCACCGAGCAGGAGCCCGTCGCGGTCGGGCGCGAAGGGCCGCGCCCCGCGCGGCCCGAGCGCGCCCAGGCCGGCGAAGCCGGCGTGCACGAACACCGACCAGGCGTCCACGCCGGCCACCACGACCCGATCACAGCGCCCGGCCCGCAGCCATGCCTCGGCCACCGCGAAGGCCGCGGTGGACGAGGCGCACGCCGCCGACACCGTGGTGTGGGGCGCGAGCCCGTACCGTTCAGCGATCCGCCGGGTCGGCGCCTGTCGCCATTCCAGCTCCGCCTCGGGCGGGTGGCCGGCCCGGGTCCACGCCTCGAAGTCCCCCGAGATCGCCCCCGACGACGTCCCCACCACGAGGCCGACCCGGTCGCCGCGCACCCTCGGGAGCACCCCGGCCACCACCGCGTCCAGGAGGGCGTACACGTCCCCGGCGTCGGTCCGGGCCGCGATCGGCACCGGCACGCCCTCGACGGCGCGCACCCGCGGTCGCCCCTCCATCACCGCGTCGACCAGCACCTCGACGCCGCGCCCGGCGGCCGTCCACGCGTCGGTGGCGAGGATGTCGAGGATCACGTCAGCTCCGCGACGCTGCCCACCCGGAGGCCGGCGCGGGACCAGGCGGCGAGCACGTCGGGGAGCACCTCCGCCGTCACCGGGTTGCCGTCGTGGATGAGCACCACGTCGCCGGGGCGGGCGGCGGCGAGTCGACGACGGAGCGTCTCGGGGGCGATGCGCACGCCATCGCCGGTGCGCAACGAACACCAGGTCAGCGCGAGCCCGGCGCCGCGGACCGCGGCGACGAGGCGCGGGCTGACGACGCCGAAGGGGGGGCGGAACCGGGTGATGGGGCCGGCGCCAGCCGCTTCGAGGGCGGCGCGGCCGGCGCCGAGCCAGACGGCGCCGCGCCGCGGCGCCCAGACGGTGAGCCCCCAGCTGTGGGTGAGGCCGTGCAGGCCGATCTCGTGGCCGGCGTCGCGGGTGGCGCGGACCAGCGCGGGGTGGGCGGCGGCGCGGTCGGCGAGGAAGAAGAAGGTGGCGTGCACCCCGGCGTCGGCGAGCACCCGGAGCAGGGCGGGGGTGGTGACCGGGTGGGGGCCGTCGTCGATGGTGAGCGCGACCCCGCGGGGGTCGACGCGGGTGCGCGCGGCCCCGAACCAGCCCAGGCCGGGCCGCACCGCGGCGAGGGTCAGGACGCCGAGCAGGAGGGTCCCGGTCACGACGGGGACGGCCGCGGGCGCGCCCGCGTACCAGGCGGCCACCGCCGCCCCGAGCACCACGGCGACGCCGACCTCGACCACGTTCACCCCGTCGCCTCGCGGGCCCGCACCCGCTCTGCCAGCGCCGGCATCCGGCCCGCCATCCGCGCCGCGGCGGGGCGGTCGGCCTCGAAGACGTCCCCGGCGAGCAGGCTCACGATGCCGCTGCGGAGGTAGGGCTTCTGCAGCAACGGCGGGGCGAGCGCCAGCGTCATGAAGTCGCCGCTGTACCAGCAGTCGATCACCCGCCGGAACACGCCCGCGGCGTCGCGGTAGCGGGCCTCCCAGGCGGCGAGGTCGCCGCCGTCCATCGCTTCGGCGAGGCCGCGCGCGCCCTCGAGGCCGAGCAGGACGCCGGAGCTGAACACCGGGTCGATGAAGGTGGCGGCGTCGCCCACCAGGGCGAAGCCCTCCCCCGAGAAGGTGGACGCCGACGCGGTGAAGTCCTGGAGGCCGCGCAGGGGGAGGACGCGGGAGGCGCCGCTGAGACGGGCGGTCGCGCCCGGGGACAGCGCCAAGGCCTGTGCGAGGCGCTCCTCGGCGTTGCCGCGCAGGGGGCTCCGCGGATTGAGCACGCAGCCCACCGACGCGACCCCGTCGCCGAAGGGGATGATCCAGATCCACCCGTCGGGGATGCAGCAGATGGTGATGTCGCCCGGCTGATCGGCGCCGAGCATGCGGACCCCGGACATCCGCGTGCCCACGGCGCTGTTTCGCAGGGTCGGGTCTCCCACCCGCAGCCCGAGCCGCTGGGCGAGCCACATCTGGCGGCCCCCCGCGTCCACGATCCACGCGGCGGTGAGCGCGCCGGCGTCGGTCTGGACGGTGCGGGTGGGCAGGTCGACGCCGGTGGCCTCGGCGTACCGGATCCGACAGCCGACCGCCTCGGCGCGCGCCCGCCAGCGCAGGTCGAAGACCTCCCGCTGCACCTGCCAGGCCGCCGTCCAGCGGGGCCGGTCGGCCTCGGCGAAGTCGAACCGCACCTCGTCGCCGCCCTGGCAGAACACCGCGCCGTGTTTGACCTGGAAGCCGTCGAGGTCGAGGCCGCACTCCTCGAACACCCGGCTGGCGCAGGGCAGCATCGACTCCCCGACCACGCTGGCCGGCCGTTCGACGCTCTCCACCAGGGTGACCTGCGCTCCGCGTTGCGCGAGGTAGACGCCGAGGCAGCACCCGGCGGGTCCCGCGCCGAGCACCACCACGTCGCTGGTCACCGCCCTCTCTCGATGTGCGCCGCGATGGTGGCGATACTGCGCCAGGCGTCGCGGGCCGTCTCGTCCTCGGGCATCCGGACCCCGAACTGCTCCTCGATGTGGATGGCGAGCTCCAGGGCGTCCACGGAGTCCAGGCCCAGGCCGCCGCCGAAGAGGCGGCCGTCGTCGGTGATCTCCTCCGGGGTGACGCCCTCGAGCATCAACACGCGGACCACCAGCTCCTTCAGACGTGTACGCAGGTCCTCGGCCATCCGATCCTCGTCCGGGGTCTAATCCCCTCCGACACGGCCGCCCTCACCCGCCGATCGCCGCGAGATCGAGGACAACGGGATGAACGGGAGCTCAACCGCCGGGTGCGGCCGTGGTCGCCGCCCCCCTCTTCGCGCAACCGCCGCGCAACCACCGGCAACAGGCCACCGCGTCACAGTGTGTTCACCCCTGGAGTGCATCATGTTCCTTCTTCTCTCGCTCGTTTCCACCGCTTCGGCCGGGGACTACAACTGCGACGGCTACGATGATCTGGTGGTGGGCGTGCCCGGAGAGGGCGCCGAGGATTTGGGTGCGCTACAGGTGTTCTACGGGAGCGGCGCCGGCCCGAACACCGAGGCCCAGGAGCTCGTGAATGACTCCATCATCGGCGTCGTGGCGTCCGACCCGTATGCCCAGGCCGGCCAGGGCCTGGGACACGGAGACTTCGACGGCTCCGGTTGCGACACCCTCGTGGTGCGGAGCTTTACCAACGGTGGCGGCTTCCACACGTTGCCCTGGGCGTCCTGGGGGCTCGCGCTGGAGGATGCCGTCTGGTGGTCCGCGGCGGACTTCCCGGCCGGCGGGGTCACGCCCGAGTTCATCGGCACCCCCTCGGCGAACGCCAACGGGGCGGGGGATTTCGATGGTGACGGCGCCCAGGACCTCGCCCTCGGGGTCGAAGCAGAGGTCACCGGCTTATCCGCTGCAGGCGCAGTCCTGGTGACATACGGCGAGGTTGGCGTGGGCCTCGACCCGGCCACCACCGAGGTGTGGACCCAGGATACCTCCGGTGTCCTGGGGTCGGCCGAATTCGGCGACTACTTCGGCTATGCGGTGGCGAGCGCAGACTTCGACGCGGACGGGTACGACGACCTGGCCGTCGGCGCTCCCGAGGAGGCGTGGGGATCGACTTCGGGAGCGGGCGCGGTGAGCGTGCTGTTCGGGACCTCGGGGGGATTGGCGACGCGGGGGAACACCCTCGAAAGTCAGGCCGACCATGGGGGTGACCTCGACGAGTGGGACATGTTCGGCGCTGCCCTGGCCGCCGGGGACTTCAACGGGGACGGCTACGGCGACCTGGCGACCGGGTCGCCGGGAGAGAACGGGTACGCCGGCCGGGTCACGGTGGCCTACGGTGGTGGCGCCGGTTGGAGTGCCACCCCCCAGCGGTTCGAGCAGGGTGCCAACGGGATCCTGGGGACGGCAGAGAGTCTCGACCTCTTCGGCTTCCGCCTCGCGGTCGGGGACTTCAACGCCGACGGGTACGACGATCTGGCCGTCAGTGCGCAGGGCGAAGACGACAACGCTGGCGCGGTGTCGGTCATCTACGGCCGCAGGGGGGGGCTCACGAGCACCCGCAACCAGATCTTCAGCCAGGACACCCCGGGGGTTTACGGCGGTGCCGAGGCGGGGGACGAATTCGGCCGTTCCATCGCCGCCGGGGACTACGACGGCGACGGCTTCGACGACCTGGTGATCAGCGCCCCCTTGGAGAGTTGGGAGGCCGAGCGGGATGGCGCGG
>JAYVAS010000855.1:0-6887 GCA_043750895.1 Pseudomonadota bacterium | reverse complement strand
GCCTACGCCACCGAACAGGCGTCGCTGCGCGCCGAGGTGGACGCCATCTCCGCCGACATGCTGGGGTCCACGGTGGACTGGCTCAACCACGCCGACTGTGACGCCTGCCTGGAGACCGAGACCTGGTACGACGGCTTCGACAGCAACTGCGATCGCGCCTCGGACTACGACCAGGACCTCGACGGCGTCGATTGGCCCGAAGACTGCCTCGACACCGATGCGACCGCCTACCCGGGCGCGGCGGACGTCTGGTACGACGGCGTGGACAGCGACTGCGACGGCGCCAACGACCTCGACCAGGACGGCGACAGCTTCGACCTCGCCGACGACTGCGACGACACCGACGCCACGGTGTGGCCCGGGGCCCGCGAGACCCCCTACGACGGCATCGACGCCGACTGCATGCTGGACAGCGACTTCGACGCCGACGGCGACGGCATCGACGCGGTGGCATGGGGCGGCACCGACTGCGACGACGCCGACGCGAGCATCTGGCCCGGCGCCTCCGACTTCGACGGCGACGGGATCGACAGCGACTGCGACGGGGCCGTGGAGATCGACGACGGCGACGGCGACGGCGCGGCGTACGCGGTGGACTGTGACGACGACGACGCCTCGACCTACCCCGGCGCCGCCGACGCCCCCTACGACGGCGTCGACCAGGACTGTGCCGGTGACGACGACTTCGACGCCGACGGGGACGGCTACCGCCCCCTCGCCTACGGCGGCAACGACTGCGATGACGCCGACGCCACCACCTACCCGGGGGCCGGCGACGCCTGGTACGACGGCGTGGACAGCGACTGCGACGGGGCCAACGACTACGACCAGGACGGCGACGGTGCCCGGAGCGCCACCTACGGCGGACCCGACTGCGACGACGTTGACCGCCGGGTGAAGCCGAGCGCCCGGGAGATCTGGTACGACGGCGTCGATCAGAACTGCGACGGCGCCGATGACGACGACGCCGACCGCGACGGCTACTCCTCCGAGGCCACCGGGGGCACCGACTGCAACGACCGCGTCAGCGCGGTGAAGCCGGGCGCGGCGGAGATCTGGTACGACGGCGTCGACCAGAACTGCGACGACGCCGACGACTTCGACCGGGACGGCGACGGCTGGCCCCGGAGCACCGACTGCGACGACGGCGCGCCCCGTCGCTACCCGGGCGCCCCGGGGTGGAACCTGGACTGCACGCGGGCCTGAGCGCCGCGGTGCGGCGGCCTATCCGCCCTTGGCCACGATCCACGCCTCGACGAGCTCGCGCAGCACCGGGAGCGTCACCGCCCCCTCGCTGAGCACCACGTCGTGGAAGCCCTTGATGTCGAAGCGCTTGCCCAGCCGTCGTTCGGCTTCGTGGCGCAGCGCCCACATCTCGATCTGGCCGATCTTGTAGGCCGTGGCCTGCCCCGGCCAGCTCGTGTACCGGTCGACCTCGTTGCGGATGTTGTTCTCGGCGAGCGCGGTGTTGGCGAGCATGAACTGCACCGCGCGCTCCCGGTCCCAGCCGTAGGCGTGGATGCCCGTGTCCACCACGAGCCGGGACGCCCGCCACGCGTCGAAGGACAGCATGCCCATCCGATCGAGGTCCCCCGAGTAAAGGCCCATCTCGTCGGCGAGGCGCTCGGTGTACAGGGCCCAGCCCTCGACATAGGCCGTGGTACCGAGGTGGCGGCGGAACGCCGGGAGGGCGGGCAGCTCCTGCGCGATCGCGATCTGGAAGTGGTGACCCGGCACCGCTTCGTGCCAGGACAGGGCCTCCATCTCGTAGCGGGAGCGCGTCTCGGGGCTCGAGAGGTTGATGCGGTACTCGCCGCCCCGCTCGCCGGGCACCGCCGGGTTGTAGTAGGCGATGTAGGTGTAGGGCGCCTCGTAGTCGGGGATGGGCTTCACCGTGCACGTCGCCTCCGGGATCCGACCGAAGAAGCGCGGCACGGCGGCGTTGGCCCGCGCCAGGGCGTCCTCGGCGCGCGCCTGGATCTCGGCGCCGGTGGTGAACCGGAGGCCCGGATCACCCCGCAGGCGCCCGAGGATGGTCGGGAGATCGCGCGTGCCGAAGAGCTTCTCCCCGAGCACGACCATCTCGGCGTGGATGCCTTCCAGGGCGGCGAGACCGGTGGCGTGGACCTCCGCCGGCAGCTTGGGGAGAGAGGTCTCGGACCGGATCAGCGCCGCGTAGCAGGCTTCCCCGTCGGGCAGGTACAACGCGCCCGCGCGCGCCTCCGGGCGGGAGGCCGGCAGCAGCTCGTCGGCCACGAACCCGGCGAAGTGCTCGTAGGCGCGGCGCACCCCCCCGATCGCGGCCCGCAACTCGACCCGGAACGCCTCCTCCTCGTCTGCCGTCCACCCGGCGTGCGCCTCCAACCCGGGGCGCGCCAGGACCCATTCGGCGTCGTCCTGCGCGAGCTGCTCGTCGAGCTGGCGGAGCACCGGCTCGACCAGGCCCCGGGCGGGGGTCCGGCCCGCGGTGATCCCCGCGCGCAGGTTGGCGATGACCCCGTCCACGTACCCACCCGCGCCCCGAAGCCGCGCCGTGTAGTTCTTGCCGTCCGCCACGGTGACGACCGGCATCGACTCGGCCAGGCCATTGAGGTCCACCACCGGCGTGGTGCGCGCGGAGAGGCCCCACTGCTCGCTGTGACAGATGTCGGTCGCCGCGTTGGTCTCCAGCATCTCCATGAACAGGGACCACGTGCGCCGATCAGCCTCCCCGAGCGCCGCGCCCGACAGGGCGCGCCCCCGGGCGATGAAGGCGTCCCGCGCGCGCGTCCCGGCCTCGACCGACGCAGGCCCGCTGTCCCCGAGGCGGTCGTCGTAGCGGTGATCCCCGACCGCGGTCGCCCACAGCGGATACCGCCGCATCGCGTCCTCCCAGTGGTCGATCAACAGCGCGCGAAGGGCGGGGTGCTGAACCCCGGCCGCAGCGGAATCGGACACCGGGGACTCCGAACGAGGCGGAGCCCCGTGGTGAGAGGCACACGCGAGGGCGAGGAGGAGGAGGTACATCGGACCCCTTACGCGCCCTCCGCTATTGGATGAGCTTGAACTCGACGCGCCGGTTGAGCGCCTGGTTGGCCTTGGTGTCGTTCGGGGCGACGGGCGCCGTCTCCCCGTAGCCCTTCGCGACGAGCCGGTCGGCAGCGACCCCCTTCTTCAGGAAGTAGTCCACCACCGCCTGGGCCCGCTCCTGGGAGAGCTTGAGGTTCTTGGCGTCGTCCCCGACGTTGTCGGTGTGACCCTGGACCTCCATACGGACCTCGGGAAACTTCGCGAGCACGGCGTAGGCGTTGTCGAGGACCTTGAAGCTGTCCTTCTTGATGGTCGCCTTGCCGGTCTCGAAGTTGATGCCGTCGATCTTCCCGGAGAACTTCTGGACTTCGGCGGGCACCTCGTCGGGGCAGCCGTCCTTGTCCTTGTAGCCGTTGGCCGTCTCGGCCTCGAGCGGGCACTTGTCGGAGGTGTCGTTGACGCCGTCGCCGTCGTTGTCCGGGTCGGGGCAGCCGTCGTCGTCCTGGAACGCGTCCTTGTCCTCGGCCTCGGCCGGGCACTTGTCCGCGCCGTCGAGCACGCCGTCCCCGTCGTTGTCGGGGTCGAGGCAACCGTCCTCGTCCTTGAAGCTGTCCTTGTCCTCGGCCTCGTTGGGGCAGGAGTCGGACGCGTCGGTCAGGCCGTCGTTGTCGTTGTCGGGGTCGGGGCAGCCGTCCTCGTCCTGGAACGAATCGGCGTCCTCGGCCTCCTCCACACACTTGTCCAGCTTGTCCTTGATGCCGTCGCCGTCCTTGTCGGGGTTGGGCGGGGCCTTGAAGTAGACGCCGGCGAGGAACTCGTAGTTGAGGAAGATGTCGGTCCGGGCGCCGTTGTCGGAGTCCCCGAACGTCGGCTGGAACATCGCGTCGGCCCGAAGCTGGACCGGGCCGGCCACCCACAGCAAAACGCCGCCGCCCGCTTCGAGCAGGAAGTCCCCCGACTCATCGACGTAGCCCTCATCGTAGAGGTCCGCGGCATCGGGCTCGCGTACCTTCGACACGTTCTGCCCGCCGAAGCCGAAGCGGATGAAGGGGTTCAGGCGCGCTTCGGGCGCGAAGCCGTACAACGCGTCGAGGCGCGGGTTCCAGAGGTGGTAATTCCAGTCCCGGTTCTTCTCGGTGGCCCAGGAGTAGCCGAGGTTCCCCTCGATGATCCAGTTCGGCGTGACGAGCAGGCCGGCGCGGAACACGATCTCGGGACCGGTGCGGAGATCGTTGTCCGGGCCGTGCACCAGAACGCCGCCCGCGACGCCTCCGGTGGGGGTGATTCCGGCGTGCGCGAGGGAGGCCAAAAGGAGGAGCGGCAGCATGGGGGCGAATGGGAACACGATCGGCACGATCTGTCCACCGGTTTCGTCCGTCCGCTCCCCGGTCGACCCGGCCCGCGCCCCCGCCGGAAGCGCTTCCGCGACGCGACGATTTCGCGTACACTCCCAGCGCCCAGGATCCACATGCGCGCACCCGCTTCCGTCATCCTCCTCGCGCTCCTCGCCGGTTGCTCAGAGAAAGGCGACGCCGGCCCCGCCGCCGGCGACGACCAGGCGTTGCAGTCCTGGGCCGACCAGGACGGGGACACGATCATCGACCTCCAGGAAGGCTTCGTGGACCCGACCACGGACCTCCCCAGCCTCGACTCCGACGGGGACGGCACGCCCGACTACCTCGACACCGACTCCGACGACGACTCCATCGAAGACATCATCGAAGCCGGCGACGACGACGTCATCACCCTCCCCTGGGACAGCGACACCGACGGCATCCGCGACGTCCTCGACCTGGACTCGGACGACAACTGCATCCTCGACGCCTCCGAGGGCCAGGCCGATCTCGACAATGACGACGTGCTCGACTTCGCCGACCTCGACGACGACGGTGACGGCATCCTCGACACCGTCGAGCTCGGGGCCGACTGCGCCGCCCCCGACCACGACAACGACGGCACGGCCGACTACCGGGACCTCGACTCCGACAACGACGGCGTGGGCGACGCGTTCGAGGCCGGCACCTCCGCCTGGGTGAGCGAGCCCCGGGACACCGACGGCGACGGCACGCCCGACTACCTGGACGACGACTCCGACGGCGATGGCATGTCCGACACCGCCGAGAGCGGGACCGGCGGGGACGCCACGGCGACCCCCAACGACACCGACGGCGACGGCATCTTCGACTTCTCCGACACCGACTCCGACGGCGACGGCGTGTCGGACCAGACCGAGGCCTCCTCCGGGCTCGACCCCTACGACTCCGACACCGACAACGACGGCTTCACCGACGGCGCCGAGATCGCCGCCGGCACCGACCCCACCGATGCCGGCTCGGTCATCGAGGGCATCTACGTGACCGTCGGCGAGCGGGAGAACGTCGAACAGACCTTCGACTTCACGCTGAGCGTCGAGATGGGCGACGTCGCCTTCCTGCTCGACACCACCTGCTCGATGTCGTCCACGCTCACGGGCGTCTCCAGCCAGTTCAACACCATCCTCACCTCGTTGCAGACCACCCTCCCCGACGCCCAGTACGCGGCGGGCAACTACGACGACTACGCCGACGGCACCCACGGCACCTCCGGCATCGACAAGCCCTTCTGGTTGGCCAAGCAGATCACCTCCGACACCGCAGCGGTCCAGACCGCCCTCTCGCGGCTGACCACCCACTCGGGCAACGACACGCCAGAGTCGACGATGGAGGCGCTCTACCAGGGGCTGACGGGGACCGGCTACGACATGAACTGCAACGGTCGCTACGACAGCAGCACCGACGTGCGCCCCTTCTTCGACGACGCCAGCGACCCCTTCGGCGGCGCGGGCGGCGCGAATTACGACAGCTCGGTGCCCGGCACCGGCACCATCGGGGGCTTCGGCTTCCGGGACTACGCGCTCCCGGTCATCGTGTACGCCACCGACGCGCAGATGCGCGACCCCGAGTCGTCCAACCGGGCCTACAACGCCACGCCGGGTGGGTGCCCGGGGGACGCCGGCCGGACCGACGTGGTGAACGCCGCCAACGCCATTGGCGCCAAGCTCATCGGCATCAGCGTGTCGGGGAGCTCCCCCGTGGCCCAGATGCAGGACCTGGCGACCGCCACCAACTCGCTCGCGGACACCGACAGCGACGGCCGCGCCGACGACCTGCTCGTGTTCACCTGGAACGGCTCCTCCACCACCCTGCGCGACACCATCGTCAGCGCCATCACCGACCTCGTCGGGTCGATCCAGTTCGACACCGTCACCCTTCAGGTGGACGGCGACGAGCACGGCTTCGTCATCGACGTGGACCCCGCCGAGATCGCGCTCACCGACGGCTCCACCGGCGAGACGGTCGAGTTCACGCTCACCTTCCGCGGGGCCGTCCCCGCCGCGAGCGAAGACCAGGTCTACCGCCTCTCCCTCAACGTGCTGGGTGACGGCAGCGTGCTGCTCGACACCCTCGACATCTACGTCGTCGTCCCCGGGAACTCGATCTGATGCGTACCACCCTCAGCTTCGTGCTCGTCACCCTCCTCGTCGGCTGTAACGAACAGGGCTTCCAGAAGGTCCTGGACTACGGCGGCGTCTACGAGTCCACCATCACCGGGCGGGTCTGCGACAACACCCGGAACGTCTGGCTCGAAGGCGCGACGGTCTACACCCACATCATCTCGGATGCCGGCGAGCTCATCGGCACCGCCGAGTCCCTCACCGACGCCGACGGCTACTACCAGCTCGTCGAGCTGCGCGGGGACGCGTCGTACACCGTGTACGTGCAGTACGGCTCCTCGGTGATCGACATGTTCGACGTGGCGGTGGAGGGCACCGAGGAGGTGGTCCTGCCGGACCCGCAGTGTTCGTCCAGCTCCAACAGCGCCGTCGCCATCATCTCCGG
>JAYVAS010000854.1:0-6459 GCA_043750895.1 Pseudomonadota bacterium | reverse complement strand
CCGTGCTCGACTTGAAGCCGCTGCTGCCGTCCCGGAGCGCCCCGGCGCGCGCGTCCGCGTCGGTGCGGGACCACAAACGGTGGGAGGCCGTGATCACTCGATCCGCGTTGTCGAGGAACGGAGCAGGGAAACCAGCGTCGAGCGTCGGCAGACCCGGCGGATCCACCACTTCCCGGAGGTTGAGGAGGCGGTCATCCTGCGGACCGTCGCGGCCGAGGTCGTAGAGCACGAGGAACCGAATCGCCGGGAACGAGGCGATGCCGCTCCCGAAGCGGCGCCCGGCGTCGAGCATACGAAAGTCGGCCGGCCGACCCTCCGTCCAGGAGGCGAGCAGCCGATTCAACTGGGCGGACTCGGACTCGGTGAGCGGGAGCACACCCTTGTCGTTGTCGTCCAGGCCGGCGTCGAGCTCCAGGAGGTGACCCGTGCGCCCGTCCCGCCGCCCACCGCTCACCGTCGCGTCCGCGACGGCCGACCCCGCCACCCCCTCGCGTCGGGCCAGCGCCCGAACCTGGGCCACGTGGCGCCCCGACTCGGGAAGTTCGGCGGCAGCATCCCAGCCCGACCCACCGGAGGCCCGGGTGCGGAGCTCCGCGACGTACACCTCGGCAAAGGCGGCTACCACCAGCGGGGCGCAAGGCTCCGTGCCGTCGCCGCACACGTCCAACCCGTCAGCCACGAGCGCGAGGGAGAGGGCCGCGCGGCGGGCGTCGAGGGTCCAGGGTCCGAAGGCGGCGCCATCGAGGTCCACCCACTCGAGGGGGATGGGCGCGAACGGGTCGGCGTCGCCCGGATCAGGCTCGTCCCCGGGGAGCGTGGTGCCCAGGTTCTCCAAGTGGGGGTCTCCGACGACCAGCACCGCGGCCGCGTCCGGCTCGATGAGGAATCGGGTCGGAGCGCGGTCGGGATCGGGGCGAGAGAGGTCCGCGACCCAGAACGCCGCGGTCCCCCGCAAGAAGTCGTAGGGATCCGCGTCCATCCGTCGGTACTTGCCGGCGACCAGCTCCGGGGCGCGGGCGAGCCACACGCGGTTGTCCTCGGTGATCACCTGACGCATCCACGACAGGCGCGCGGCGTCGGGGTCGGCAGGCGCGCAGGCCAGGAGGAGGAGGGGTACCATCGGGGCCCGCCCTATTCCAGCAGAGGCGACGGTCCCGTGACGGGCGGGCGAGGGTTCGGTGCCGGCTACCCGAGTCCCGCCCTACTCCCCATTGAGCGCGTACAAATCGTCCACCATCGTCATGTGCCCGATCAGGTGCGTGTTCGGCCGCGTAGGCCACTCCACGTCCCACACGACCTCCCCGTCCGGGGTCACCTCCAGCTCGGCCCCGTCCACGCCGTAGCCGACCATGGTGTTCCGATTGGGCAGGCGCCACGCCTCGCCGGCGTACTGCGCGTAATGGTCCACGTCGGCCCCGAAGGTCCAGATCTCGTGGAGGGTCTGGTTGGCCTCGTCCACCTCGTACTCGCGCGTGCGCTGCTCGTTCCGCTTCCCGTACGCGTGGGTGGACGCGATGATCGTGCCGTCGGGTGTCCAATTCACGTAGTGCTGGTAGTCCACCGTGGCGGACTCGGGGTCGAAGGTCCACCCGCCGTCCAACTGGCCAAATTGTTTGAGCACCTCCCCCGAGTCGAGGTCGATCTCCAACACGGTGTCCACGTAGTACATCGACCACATCACCGTGTTGCGGTCGGGGTCCCAGACGATGGTGTTGGGGTTGCACTCGCCAGGGTTGGCGCCGATGCTACGGAAATAGGGCGTGCAGTCCCACAGCGTCTCCTCGGTGCCATCGGGGTGCATCAGGTTGAGGTGGAATTGGTTGCTGGCCCGGCTCTCGTAGAGGATGCCGCCGTCCACGTGCTCGTCGATGGCGAAGCCGTAATCGAGGGGGATCTCGTCGGCGCGGGCGAGGTCCAGGGTGAGGCGGAAGACGGAGGCGTCCACGTTGTCGAACACGTATTGGACGTTGCCGTCCACGAAGACGTGCCGGCCATCCCAGCCGGGCTGCACGTAGAGCGCCCCACGTCCCTCCGGGACCTTCCAGTACCACACGTAGCGCCCCTGACGATCCAGGATGAAGGCGTAATAGGGGCCGTAGTACCAGTCATTGCCCACGTCGATCGAACCCAACATCCACCGCTCCGAGCTGGCCTGGGAGGGGTCCCAGACGTCCACCGTGGGGAGCGGCAGCTCGCCGGGCAGGCTGCCGGTGGTGCCGACGTAGTCGCCCGTCACCGACTCGGCGCCGGTCAGGGCGTGCACGCGGAGCGTGACCGCCGTGTCGGCCGGGATGCCCAACAACGACGCCTGCGCCGCGCCCGCACCGCGGTTGGTGTGGGGCGTCTCGTACCACTCGTCGTTCTCGAAGCCGTACCCCACCCAGGACTCGGCCGAGACCGACTGGTTCCAGCTCACCACGAGGATGGTGTGGACGTCGTCGTGGACGACCACCTGGACGTCCGAGACCACCCCTGTCGGGTCGGTGTCGGTGTCCGTATCGGTGTCCGTGTCGCCGTCGGTGTCCGCGTCGGTGTCGGTGTCCGTGTCGGTGTCGGTGGTGTCCGGGTTGGTCTCGGTGCCCACCTTGACCGTGGCAGGGCCGCAGGCGGCAAGGAGGAGGACGAGGAGGGTCATCGGGGATCCGGGGGGCACCTCTTGATAGCCCGACTACCGGCCTCGGATCGTCAAACCCCGAACAAGCCCACCTGCCGCTCGATCCGGTACGGCCCGGGCGCTCCCGGCAGCGGCTTCTTGTCCATCCAGCCCCGGATGAGGTCGAAGATGCGCTCCCGGTGCTCGGGGACGCCCACGTAGTCGAGGTCGTCGGTGTGGATCACGTACACGGGCGCGTGCGGGTAGCGGTCCCAGAGGCGGTAGTAGCGCTCGCGCAGCTCGTCCAGGTAGCTGGCGGGGATCACCTGCTCGGCCGAGATGTTGCGGCGGGCGATGCGCCGCAAGATCACGTCGGTGCGGGAGTCCAAGAAGACCACGAAGTCGGGGTGCACCGGCGACTCCGAGAGCAGCCCGGCGAACCGATCGTAGAGCGCCATCTCGTGCCCGGCGAGGGTGGCCTCGGCGAAGAGCCGGTCCTTCTCGAAGAGGTAGTCGCTCACCACCAACGGCGCGAACAGGTCGGGCTGGCGCATGGTCCGCTGCTGCGCGAAGCGGGTGGCCAGGTAGAACATCTGCGCCGGGAACGCGAAGTGCACCGGATCGGCGTAGAACTGCGCCAGGAACGGGTTGTCGTCGGCCGGTTCGAGCACCAGCCGCGCGCCCCATTCCTGCTCCAACAGCCGGCACAGCGTGGTCTTCCCGACCCCGATGAGCCCTTCGATGACGACGACGTGCGACACGCCGGGACCGTAGCACGCCGCCGCCCGGCCAACCCGCGATACGCTCGCGGGCATGTTCTTGATCACCGCTGCCCTGGCCGCCGCGCCGCCGCCCCCTATCGTCAACGGGACCGAGACGGCGCTCTACCCGGAGGTGGTGTTGCTCCGGTTCGCCGACGCGAGCTGGCGAAACGTCTTCGTGTGTTCGGGGGTGCTACTCGACCCGGAGTGGGTGCTCACCGCGGCGCACTGCGTCGTCGACGAGACCACGTACGGCCTCACCGAGATGCGCGCCTCGGTCGGGGCGACCTGGAGCCAGGGGGCGCCCGACACCATCGCCGACGACTGGTTCACCCACCCCGACTACTACGCCTCCGACGACGACGCGGTGGTCGAAAACGACCTCGGCTGGGTCCACCTCGCCAGCCCCATCACCGACGTAGACATCGTCCCCGTCAACACCACGCCGCTCACCGAGGCGGACGTGGGCACCACCTTGCGCTGGGTCGGGTGGGGAGCGTCGGGCGACTACACGGGCGACGCCGGGTACACCAAACGTTACGCCGACATGCAGGTGGTCGGCCTGGAGGACGAGTTCCTCCTCGGCTTCGACGCCGGCGGATCGGCCACCTGCGGCGGCGACTCAGGCGGCGCCGTGTATCGCCTGGACGGCAGCGGGAACCCCACCCTGGTGGCCATCCACGCCTTCGGGCGGGACGATGACGGCACGCTCTGCGAGGGCAGCACCTCGGGGGACACCCGGGTGGACCTCTACCCCAACTGGATCGGCAGCTTCGGCGCGAACGCCGACGAGACGCCCGCGGGCGACGACACCGCAGAGGACCCCGACGGGGAGGACCCGAAGTCTGGCTGCGGGTGCGCGAGCCGCGGCGGGTCGACGGCGGGGTGGGCGTTGGTGGGCGCGGCCCTGGTCGCCTACCAGCGCCGGCGCGCCGCGCCGAGCACCTGAAGGGTCGGGTCGTCGATCAAGGGCCCGTCCGGAAACAACCGTGTCGCACAGAGGGCGTCGATGCGCGCCCGCCGCCCCCTCCTCATCGCCAACGCGGCCATCGCGCCGACCATCCAGCCCGCCGGGCCACCGCCTCCCCCACACCCGCACCCTGCCCGGGTGTCACCCTCGGTGTCGCCCCGGGTGTCGTTCGCGGCGTCCCCGGCGGAGTCGTCCCCGGGGTCCTGACCATCACCGTCGGCGTCCGCGGGGACACAGGGGGCCCCGCCAAACAGCACACTTCCGTCCCGCCCCACCTCGATGTCGCGGCTGGTCAGGTCGCCGGGCGCGAAGCGCAGACACGCCTCGGTGGTGGCGTCGACGACCAGCAGGTCTTCGCCCAGGCGCCGCGGAAAGGTGACCGAGAGTTCGTAGGACGCGGTGTCGTCCACCCCGAAGTGCGTGACGTAGTCGTCCACCGTCCAGTCCGTCCCGCCGTCGACGTACCGTGTCTGCACGGTGCCATCGGCGAGGTCGCGCAGCCGCACCAGGGCGCCGGGTTCGGTCCGGTTGCCAGCGTCGCCACGAACATCGACCCGCAGCCAACCGCCGGAGGGATCCAGGTCGTTGCGGAGGATGCGGTAGGAGACGAGCGGGTCGGAGGGATTGTCATACTTCCAAAGCGCAAGATCAACATCGCCGTCCGCGTCGTAGTCGCCGAAAGAGGCGAACGCGCTGCGCCACCGCTGGGCGGCGCCTTCGCTGTCGAAGCGCCAGTCTTCCACCCGCACGAAGGTCCAGCCACCGTCGTTGCGGTACCAGGTGTCGAAGTAGGGCTCGTAGTAGTCCGGCACCAGCAGGTCGAGGTCGCCGTCGTTGTCCGGGTCGGCCCAGCGGATGCCGATCATGCTGGCGGTGGCGGGCAGCGAGAGCCGCTCGTTGTAGGTCCCTGAGGGTGCGTCGTACGCGATCAGGGCGAGCGCGGCGCAGTTCTGGTAGTAGACAAGGAGGTCGAGGTCACCGTCGTTGTCCACGTCGGCGGGAGCGAACGACTCGTCGTGCGCATCGATGCGGAACGCGCCGTGCAGCGCGGTGGTGTCGGAGAACGTCCCGTCGCCCTGGTTGTGCCAGAAGCGCCCCTTCACATAGACATCGAGCCAGCCGTCGCCGTCCGCGTCGAACGAGGTCATCCCCTCAGGACGGGCCCCGCCACCGCAGGGGTCGCCGGCGGTCATGCACATGTTGATGCCGGACGCGGCGATCCCCTCGGTGAAGGAGCCATCTCCGTCGTTCCACCACAGGGCGCCGCACGCGTAGTTCCCCACCAGGAGATCGAGGTCGCCGTCGCCGTCGTAGTCGGCCCAGTTCGCGGTCTCGCCGTAACCGGCGTGGTTCATGCCGGATTCGGGCGCGACGTCGGTGAACGTGCCACCGTCGTTGCGAAACAGCGAATCGGCCGCGCCTTCGGGGGTGTACGCCAGCACCGATGCGTCCATGTCGCCGTCGTTGTCGTAGTCGCCCCAGACCGCACCGCGGTAGTGACCGAAGATCACCATTCCCGAGCTCTCGGAGACCTCGGCGAAGGCTCCCCCATCGTTGCGGTAGCCGGGGAGGTCGAGGTCACCGTCGCCGTCCCAGTCCGCCCAGGCCGGCGCGGGGTGAGGGTTCAGGTCCAGGCTGGAGGTGGAGGCCACGATCGACCGGTACTGCACGAACACCGTGGTATCGGTGACATCGGTGAACGACAGGCCGACGCTGGTTGGCAGGGCGGACGCGGTCGCCAGCAGGAGGAGTGTCCACATGGGAGGCTGATATCAAGGGTGGGCGCGCCGCCGTGTCCACCACGGCGCCAGCAACACCAGGAACAGCCCCGTCGAGGGCGCGGCGGCGCAGCCGGCGCAGGTCGTGGCGGCGGTATCAGCGTCCAAACCGGGGTCGGAACCCGAGTCGGAACCCGAGTCGCATCCCGACGTACACGGGCGCTCGGGCCCGCCATCGACGTCCGTCGTCTCTCCGCGGACCCCGTTGGAGGCCACGTGCCCAACCGTGAACGATGACGGCTGAAGTTCCCCGTCGTCGTCCCACTGTTTGTAGGTCAGCCGATGCGCCCCCGGTCCGATCCCCACGGCGAGCCGTTGGTACACGAGGTCCTCGGTGGTCTGGCCGGACCCGGCGAA
>JAYVAS010000853.1:0-2116 GCA_043750895.1 Pseudomonadota bacterium | reverse complement strand
GCGTCGACCCCCATCCCGGTGGTGCTGACGCCGCATTGGCAGGACTCGGACGCGGTGACCAGCACCCCGTCCTGGTTCTCGAAGAGCGCGTTGGGGCCGGTGATGTTGCCGACGTCGTTGGCGACGTAGGCGTCCTGATCCCCGTCCAGGTCGAAGTCGAACCACGCGACGTCGAAGGCCTTGCCGGTGGCAGCCTCCAACGGCACCGCATCGGCCACGAGGGTGAGGTTGGCGGAGCCGTCGTTGTTCAGCAGGAAGTCCCGGCGCAGCCCGATGGCGTCGGGATCGGTGGCGTCGCCGTCCCCGTTCATGCCCGCGTAGAGGTCGATGTCGCCGTCGCCGTCGTAGTCCGCGGGCGACAGGTCTCGCAGGTTCATGTCGTTCATCCCCTCGGGGATCTCCGGGAAGGGGGACGCGACGAACGCCCCGTCCTTGAGGAGGAAGACCTGTGGAGGGCCGACGGTGATCAGGTCCCGAACCCCGTCGCCGTCGAGATCCGCGAGGGCGTATCCGGCTCCGGTGGTGCGTTCGGGGATCGACGAGGCGACCCACGCCTGATCCGGGCCGCCGTCGGGCTGGAAGTAGACGTTGTGCACACCCAACGCCGCCGCGTCGAACCCGTAGATGAGGTCGAGGTCCCCGTCTCCGTCGAAGTCGTCGAGCGCCAAGGACCCGCCGATCTGTGCGTTGGCAGGGTCGAAGTCCGGGTGGCCGGCGAGGCCCATGGTCGCGCCGATCTCCCGCCATTGCGCGCTCGCGAGGGGCGACGGGCAGGCGATTGGCTCGCCGAGGTCGAGCGCGTCATCCCACGTGGGCTCGACTTCGGTGGGGGTGGTGTCGGTCGGGGCGGTGTCGTCGTCGGTGGCCACGGGCTCGGAGCCGACCGTGTCGACCGACGCCGGGGGAAGGTCGCGAAAGCCGAGGCAGCCGCTGATGATCAGGGTGATCAAGAGCCGAGGATACGCCATCCCGGCAGTGTAATCGACTCTCGAACGCCCTGGGTTGGTCCGTGGCCTGGCGCTACCCCGTGTCTTACCGACATCCCCGGGGCATACTGGCGGGGTGTGGTTGCTCCTCGCCTGCGTTCCCGATCCGGCCCCGGCGGACTCCGTCCGTCAGTCGCCCGACGTGCTCTCGTGGACCTGGTCCGACACCGCCGGGGCGGGGGAGGCGGGGCTCTCATCGGCGGTGCTCGCCAGTGAGCTTACGGCCGCGATCGCGGACGTGCCCGGCTTCGACCCGCTCCTGGTGATGGCCACCCACGAGAGCCTCTACGCCTACGCGGATGCCAACTGCCCGGCCTTCGCCGGCGACGACCCGGGGCGAGCCTACTGGGAGGACGACTGCACCGCCACCACCGGCGCGTCCTTCTTCGGCTGGGTGACCTGGAACTGGTTTCACAACGTGCGCGACGAGGCCGGCAACCTGTGCGCGGACGACGCGTTCTACTACGGGTTCATCCGGGTCATCGACCCCGATGGGGTCCAGTTCGACGGCTACGGCAGCGTCTCCTACCGTGGCTGCACCGAGACCGACGGGACGCGCACGGTGGCGGCGGCGCTGGAGGGCGACTTCCAGCTCGATGGCGCCGGCTCCTTCCTGGGCACGCTCCAGCCCGTGTCCTTGTTCTGGACCGCCCGCGACGGCCCCTCGGAGCACGCGCTGGTGCTCGACGGCGCGCTCTCCGGCCGTACCGGCGCCGTCGCCGCCGTACGCTTCGACGCGCTCACCCTGACCACCGGAGAGCCCACGGGCGTCGTCACCGTGTGGGATCAGGACGGGCACGCCTACCCGCTCACCTTCGACGGGGACGGGGACGGCTGCGCCGGCGAGGTCTGTGTGGACTGGTCCCCGCTCATCGACTGGTCAGGGCGTCCGTGGTTCTGATTTTCCTGCTCGCGTGCGCGGCCCAGCCGGGCCCGGCGGTCGCCCCGGTCGCGGTCGATCCCGTGGCGCTCGCGACGCGCGCGAGCATCGACCTCCGCGGCGTCCGCCCCACCGCCGAGGAGTCGGCCCGGGTGGACGCCGGGGAGCTCGACCTGCTGTTGGATGCGTGGCTGGCGGACGCCCGCTTCGGCGACCAGGTGGCGTCGATCTACGCGGACGTCCTCCAGAC
>JAYVAS010000852.1:0-18234 GCA_043750895.1 Pseudomonadota bacterium | reverse complement strand
CCTCCTCGAGGTCGACCTGGACAGCGGGGCGCAATCAACCGTCGTCTCCACGACGGCCAACCTGGACGCGGTGCGGGGCTTCGTAACCGACGGATCCCGTGTCGGCTTCGTGTCCGGCGAGAGGGTCATCACGATGGACCTTGCCTCGGGTGAGGCCAGGGAGGAGACGGCCTCGGGTGGAAGTCTGGGTGGCACCGACGCGGTACTCCTCACCGCGGCAAGCGGTCCGGGCGCCGCAGTCTTCGAGACCCTCGAAGCCGCGGCAACCTCGGGGTCTACACCCCGATCCAGCCCGGTGTTCAGCGGCTTCGGCAGCGTCGCCGTGGAGGACGGCGTGCTCGTCAGCGCTCGGCCGACGGGCAAGCTCCTCACGGTGCGGGATTCCTCCGGACAGCACGTGAGCTGGTTCGTGGCGACCTCCGTGAGCGGCGCCATCTGGGGGCTGAGCCTCGCCAACGGCACGCTCTATGCCCTGGACGACGGGATGGCCTCGGATCCTGTCGTGCCGAGCGTTCGTGCCTTCGACCCCACCTCGGGGGAGACCGGGCCGGTCGTGCCGGTGCCGCTGGACCCCGGTCACCTCGCGCGGGGGCTCGCGTGCCGAGTCGGCCCGTGAACCTCGCCGCCCTCCTTCTCCTGGCGGGGTGCGAAACGCCGTCCGCGAAGCCCGAGGGCTCCCGACCCGACGCCGACGCCACCCGGCCCGACGACACCGCCACCACTTCGCCGCCGGGCGAGGAGACGTGTAACGGCGTCGACGACGACGGTGACGGCGCGGTGGATGAGGGCTTCGAGGACGTGGACGCCAACGGGGTCGCTGATTGCCTCCAGAGTTGTGTCGCGGCGGTGGTGGCCGTGGGCGCCTCGGTGGAACCCAACCCGGAGTGTGTGGCTTGGGAGGGCGCCCCGACCGCCGATCCATGGAACGTCGAAAAGCTTTGGGAGTTGGAGATCGTCAACCCCGAGAACGGCCAGACGGTCGGGCTCGGGACGTTTCCGATGGTCATCGACGGCGCGGGCGGCCGCCGGATCGTCGCCATCGGCGACGATCTCGTGTTGGACCACGATCAGGGCGTCGTCGTCGACGTCACGCCCGAAGGGACCCTGGCCCTGTTGGAAGGCCCTGTTGGTTGGAGTTCTCCCGCTCCTGGGTCTGGGGCGGCCGACGTCGACGGCGCTGGCGAGATCGCGCTGTTCGCCGAGCTCGACGACTCCTCCGTAGCGCGGTTGGACGAGGCGCGATCGATCGTCTGGAGCTCCCCAGGCCCGATGGACACCAGCATGGCGCCGCTGGTGCTGACCGACCTCGAGGGCGACGGCGTCGCAGAGCTGATCAATCAGTCGTACGTCTTCAACGCGCTCACCGGCGAGCGG
The DNA here is from genome assembly GCA_043750895.1 of Pseudomonadota bacterium. GTDB lineage: Bacteria > Myxococcota_A > UBA796 > UBA796 > SXON01 > JAYVAS01. Next base: position 16,860 of record JAYVAS010000852.1, on the reverse strand, counting down.
CTCTTTCAGTTGTTCGACCCTCCACATGCCTACAACAGCCAGTTGTCCACCGCGGATCTCGACCTCGACGGGGTGCAGGAGATCCTCTTCGGCGGCGCGGTCAGCGACGCCACGGGGGTCGTCCGCTGGCAGGTATCGGTGACAGGCTTGGACATGATCTACCCGATGGTGGTGCAGGCCGACCTCGACCCGGAGGGCGAGGTGGTGTGGGTGGGCGACGGCATGCGGATCTACGACACCGACGGCACCCCGCTCACCGACAAGATCTCGCTCCTCGGCTACCTCCTCAGTCCGCCCTGCGCCGGCGATCTCGACGGCGACGGTCGAATGGAGATCGTCACCCCGACCTCCACGGTCGTCGCAGCGTGGGAGCTGGACGGCACCCGGATGTGGGCGCTGGACGAGCCGGCGGAGTTCGCCGGTGGCTGCTCGGTCGCCGACCTGAACGGCGATGGCGCGGCCGAGGTTCTGTACGCACGCGACAGCTTCCTCATCCTCGAAGGCGCCACCGGGGCGATCCTCTATGAAGATCCCAGCCCGCCGCCGATGTATACCATCACCCACCCCACCCCCGTCGACCTGGACGGCGACGGCTCCACCGAGATCATCGTCGTCGGCGGAGATCCGACCGCTCCGGGCACGCCCTCGATCGCCGTCTACGGCCACGCCGGAAATCGCATCTCCCAAGACCCCACCCCCGCGTGGACCCCCGCTGGCACCACGTGGATGACCCACGACGCCTCGGGCGGGGAGCGGAACGATGACGGCACGATCCCCACCACGCCCGTGGCCGCCTGGAGCCGCTACGGGGTGTTTCGAGGCCGCCTGGCCAGTCCGGACTCCCACCCGCTCGGCGTCGACCTCCAAGTGGAGCTGACCGACGTCTGCGTGGCCAGCTGCGACGTCGGGCCGGTCCTGGTGTCCATCCAGGTGTCAAACGCCGGCACGCTGCCGGCTCCGGCAGGGACCGTTCTCGCCATCCGCGCCATCGACGCCACGGCCGAGCGCACCGTCGCCACGCTGGTGCTCCCCGAGGTACCCGCCGGCACATCGCTGGACGGCCTGGTGCTCGAGCTCACCCCCGCGGATCTCGGTCAGCTCGGCCTCTCGGCCACCGTGGACGACGACGGGACCGGCGTCACTGCCGTCTACGAATGCGACGACACGAACAACACCGACGAGTGGTGGGTGTCGCCGTGCGGGTGAGCGCGCGCGGGTGAGGGCTGAGAGCGACTCTGACCCTACTTCGCGTCGCCGACCTGCTCACGGAGGTCTTCGGTCACGAAGTCGAGCAGCGTCGTCGACAGCTCGATGATCTGCTGGTGGGTGAAGCCCTCGGCGCGCAGGTGCCGGTAGAAGCTCTTGGCCACGGACTTGTTCCGGTTTCGGTAGAGTTCTTCATCACGGTTGGTCTGTTGCATCGTCGTTTCCTCTTTCGTCCGTCTGTCGACCAGGAATAGGGCTGCCGCGACAGCATTCAGCAAGAACCGTGCCGCCGGATGCCCTCGAAAAAGGTGCTTTGGACCGTGCGCTGGTGCGTAAACTCTTTCGCACTGCGTCGCCGATGCGCGTATCTGACTACGCAGTATTTTTTGCGCCTTCTAAAGTTCAGCCCGTCAAAAGCCGATAACCGACACTTCCCGCCCCAGGGAGGGCCCGAAGGGGGGTCCAGGCACCGCTGTTCATGGCCAAGAACGCCTGAAATCCGGCGGGTGTGCGACTGAGCGCCCGGGTCAGCCGACGCCGTACCCACGGGCGCGCCGCGATGCCGAGCAGGAGCCGGGTGAGGAACCGGTGACGACGGGTGACGGCCTGCCAGCGGCCCGACCAGGCCTCGGGCGTCCCGGCCAACAGACAGTCGACCATGGCCTCGGCGCCCTCGAGCGCCAACGAGATGCCCTCGCCGGTGAGCGCGTCGACGTAGCCGGCCGCGTCCCCCGCCAGGAGCACCCGGCCGCGGACCTGGCCGGCCACCCGGACGTCGAAGGGCCCGGAGCCGCGGATGGCCGACGACGGCTCCCCCAGGCGGGCCGAGAGCGCCGGAAACCGCTGCAGGAAGGTCGCGTAGTCTCCGCGGCCGCCGGACCAGAGGAAGGCGACGCCCACCTGATCTACCGCCACCGGGGTCACGTAGGCCTCGACCCCGTCGGCCCACCAGACCTCGACGTGCTCGCTCCACGGGGCGGTCGCGAAGTGGCGGCGGATGCCGAGGCGCCGACGCGGCCCCGACGTCACCGTGAAGCCGGCCTGCTTGCGGATCTGGCTGTGCAGCCCGTCGGCCGCGACCAGCCACCGGGCGCGCACCCGCCCGCTCGAGGTCTCCACGTCGACGCCGTCGCTGTCTTCGCGAAACCCGGTGACCTCGGTCGTCTCCCAACGCTCGACGCCCAGCGACGCCACCCGCGCCTGGAGGGCGGCGCCGAGCGCCAGGCGCCGCACGCCGCGCCCCGGACCCTCGACGAAGTCGGCCTGGGCGACCACGTCGCCGTCCACGTACCGGATCCCGCGGAAGGGGATCCCCGGGGGATCGACGCCGAGCGCCGCGAGCCGCGCGACCCCGGCGGGCATCAACCCTTCGCCGCAGGCCTTGTCCACCACGCCCGTCATCCGCTCGATCACCACCGCCGAGAGGCCGCGGCGCGCCGCCTCGATGGCCACGCCCAGGCCCGCCGGCCCCCCACCGGCGATCGCGACGTCGACCTTCACGAGGCCCGCCAGTGCGCGAGCGTGCCCTTGAACAGCGCTCCCGCGAGCAGCCAGGGAGTGACCCGCTCGGGCGGCGTGAGCTCGCCGCGCAGCCAGCGCGCGAGCGCCTCGGCCCGCCGGATCTTCCCGGAGGAGGTCCGTGGGAGGGTGCCCGGGGCGAGCGGGACGATCGCGCTGGGCGAGAGGCCGGTCGCGGCGAGCACCGCCCGTTGGCACGCGGCCGAGACGTCGGACGGCGCGTCGGGGCGCACCTCGACGAACACGACGAGCTGCTCCTCCTCGGCACCCTCGGGCCGGTAGCTGACCGCCGCCGCGCAGCCGGTCCGGACCCCGTCCACCGGATCGACCGCCTGCTCCACCTCGTGGGGCGCGTGGTTTCGGCCCCGCAGGATGAGCAGGTCCTTCACGCGGCCGGTCACGTACAGGCGGCCCTCGTGGCGGAAGCCGAGATCCCCGGTGTCCAGCCAGCCGTCGCTGATCGCGGCGGCCGTACGCTCGGGCTGAAAGAGGTAGCCGGTCATGACCGATGGACCCTGAACCCGGATCGGGCCCACCACGTCGGCGGCGGCCTCCACCCGGACCTCGTCGAGCGGTACCCCGACGCTGACCAGCTCGACGCCGTCGGGATGGGGCACCACGCGACCGGCGCCGAGCGCGTCGCGGTCGAATCGGGCGGTGTAGAACGGGTCGTCCGCCGGAGAGAAGGTCACCGCGAGGGAGGCTTCGGCGAGGCCGTAGACCGGGGTCAGCGCCTCAGGCCGAAATCCCCACCGGGCGAAGCGCGCGACGAACCGGCGGAGCGTCTCCGGTGCGACCGGCTCGGCGCCGTTCAGGGCGAAGCGCCACGCTGAGAGGTCCACCCCGTCGAGCTCGGCGTCGCGGATACGGTCCGCGCACAACGCGTACGCGAAGTTCGGGGCGGGGGAGATGGCGGCCCCGGTCCGGGACAGGGTGCGCAGCCACACGGCCGGCCGCGCGATGAACAGCTCGGGCGGGATCAGGGTCAGCGTGCCGGGGCGAAACAAGGCCGGGCAGACGCCGCCGATCAACCCCATGTCGTGGTACAGGGGCAGCCAGCTCACCCCCTCCTCGTTGAAGCCGCCCGTGGCCCCGAACATCCACGCGAGGATGGCCCGGACGTTGGCCAGGATGTTGGCGTGGGAGAGGGCGACGGGCTTGGGATCGACCGTCGTCCCCGAGCTGAACTGCACCAGCGCGAGGTCGTCCGGGGCGGCCGCGTGCACCAGCGGCGGCCCGTCCACCGTGTCGACGACGCGGCAGCGTACGCCGGCGCGCGCCACCGTCTCGCCGAGGATGCGCCACACCCGGTCCTCGGTGAGGACGAGGCCGACCCGGGCCGCCCGGAGCATGGCCTCGGTGCGCGCGTGGTACTCGTCGAGGCGGCCGAGCCGGACCGGCGGGTACAGGGGCACCGGGATGCCGCCCGCGAGCAGGACGCCGAAGAAGGCGTGGAAGAAGGCGGGTGAGGTGGGGAAGATCAGCGCGACGGTGTCCCCGGGGCGGACGCCGTCCGCACGCAGCCCACCAGCGACCGCCGCCGCCCGAGGCAGCAGCGCGGACCACCGGAGCGGGGTGAGGGACTCGTCCTTGGCGACGAACCGAAGCCCCACCGTCGACCCTGCGGCACGTTCGAGCGCTTGGATGAGCGTGGTCGGCGTGTCACCCGCCAAGGCGCGACCGCAGCACCGTGACGAGGTCTCCCACCGTGACCAGGCCGGCCTCGTCCCCCTCGTCGAGGTTCACCGCGAACCGGTTCTCCACCTCCACCACCAGCGTGAGGAGGCGGAGGGAGTCGAGGCGCATGGTCTCGACCAGCACGGCGTCCGCGGTGAGCTCCCCCTGAAACCCGAGGTGCTCGCGCGCGACCTCGTGGAGCGCAGCGAGGATCTGGGGTTCGGTCATGGGCGCCGAAAGGATGCCCACCGACCGCGGTCGCGTCGAGGGGCGAGGCGCGAAAGTGTCAACGGGGGCGGCGGTCCACCGTCGGCCGTTCGACCACCTCCCGGAGCACGGCGTTGACGCGGTCGGGCGCCTCCTCCTGTGGGAAGTGGCCCGCCCCGTCGACCCGCACCACCCGGGCGCGGGGGAGGGCGGCCTCCCAGCGCGCCAGCGCCGCCGCGTCGAAGGTGGGATCCTCCGTGCCCCAGATCAGCGTCACGTCGAGGTCGGCGAGGGTCGACACGCGGCTCCAGAGCGCGCCGTACCAGTCAGCCGAGCCCGCGAGCTCCACCCCGAGGCGCCAGGGGGCGACCCGGTGCGCGGGGTCCGGGAGCGCGTTCACGTACGGCGCGAGGAAGGCCTCGTTCGCGTCGAAGCCGTCCCCCACCGACCAGGGGATGAGCTTCCGCGGGGACATGTTGCGGTCCAGGTAGAGGTACCGGCCGATCGGGCCCGCCACCAGGGCGGAGAGGCGCTGGGCGCGCGGATCGTCGGCGGTGGACCACATCCAGGTGTTCAGGATGACGAGGTGAGCCACCCGGTCCGGGTGGTCCAGCACCCAGGACAGGCCGATGGGCCCGCCGAAGTCGTGCACCACCACCGTGGCGTCGCGGAGGTCCCTCCGGTCCAGGAAGGTCGCGAGGCGAGCGGCGTGGGCGCTGGGGCGGTAGTCGGCCTCGGCGGGCTTGTCCGAGAGGCCGAAGCCGAGGTGGTCGGGCGCGATGACCCGATGGTCGCCCCGGAGCGCGGCGACCTGAGCGCGCCACTCGTACGACCACGTCGGGGTGCCGTGGACGAACACCACCGGGTCTCCGGCGCCCTCGTCCAGGTAGTGGAGAGCCCCCTCACCCACCTCTTCGAATCGGGAGGCGAAGGGGTATTGGTCGGCGGGGATCCAGTCGATCGCGCTGGCGGGGGTGCGGGGAGGAACGATGGGGCTGATGAGGGCGCAGGCAATGAGGAGGAGGATCATCGAGACTCCGAAGCCGATTTAGTCAGGCGGCTTGACTACTTGATAGGTCGCCCTCGATGAATAGTCAAGCTGATTGACTAAAATAGTAAATGCGCTTGACCATCTGCCGCACCGGGGGTAACTTCCGATCGCACCCGGTCCTGCATGTCCACGCCCTTCGAGCACGGCTTCGCCGCCCAACGAGACGCCAGCGTCGGCCAGCTCCTGCTCAAGGCCGCGCGCCTGTTCCACGAGGCCGGCATGGCCGAGATTCGCGCCAACGGGCACCCCGGCCTCACCGCCGCCCACTTCCAGCTCGCCCCCCACATGGACCTCGCCGGGAGCCGGATCACCGACGTCGCCGCGCGGGCGGGGATCAGCAAGCAGGCGGTAGGGCAGCTGATCGATGAGCTGCAGGCCCTCGGCTACGTCACCCGCATCGCCGACCCGTCCGACGCACGGGCGCGCCTCGTCGTCCTGACCGACCTCGGCCGCACCGCGATGTTCGCCGGCCTGGCGGCCCTCGGCCGGGTCGAAGCCCGACTCCGCGACGAGCTGGGCGACGTCGACGCCTTCCGCGCCCAACTGGCCGCGATCATTCGCCACCTCAGCCCGACCCCGTGAAGGAGCCCCCATGTTGACCCAGCACGCCCCCGACCTCTGGACCGAGACCGCCCCCCACACGATGATCGGCGTGCAGTTCGGCGCCCGGATGACCGTCGTCCGCCTCCCCGACGGCCGGGTCTGGATCCACTCCCCCCTCGCCCTCACCGACGCGCGGAAGGCCGAGGTCGCCGCCATCGGCCCGATCGGCGCCATCGTCGCGCCCAACCTCTTCCACCATCTCTACGCCGGCCACTGGGCGGCGGCGTTCCCCGACGCGCAGCTCCACCTCGCCCCCGGCCTGGAAAAGAAGCGGCCCGATCTGCAGGGCACCAGCCTGGGCGGCGCCGACCCCTGGCGGGGCACCCTCGACGCCGCGCTGGTGGATGGTTTCCGGATGATGGAGACGACCTTCTTCCACGCTCCCAGTCGCACCCTGATCTGCTGCGACCTGGTCGCGAACCTCGCCCCCTCCGACCACACCTGGACCCGCTTCTACTCCTGGATGACCGGTCTGGAGGACGCCCCCTCCGTGAACCGGATCATCCGGGGCGCGGTCAACGACAAGGCGGCCGCGCGTCGCAGTATCGACGCGCTGATCGCGCGCGATCCCGTCCGGGTGATACTCGCCCACGGCCGCGTCATCGAGGGCGAGGGCGCCGCCGGCCTCCGACAGGCATGGAGCTGGTTGACTTGCTAACGCTCACTATCGATGCTACCGTACAATAGCGTGCGGAGTGGTGATGGCGAAGCCGACCTCGAGTGCCCTGGCCGAACGAGGTGTGATCGATGTAGCCCCGGAAGAGCTCGACCAGGCGCTGGCCGAGGCCCTGGACCGGCAAAAGCTGCTCGCGTGGCCCCGCGGGGACTCCGCGCTCCCGGGACCCGAGGCGGAGATCCTGCTCGAAGGCGGGTTCGATCTCGCGGCGCGGCGGCGCGGAGCGGCCGATCCCCTGGCCCGCGGCCTGGCCCGTCACGTGGCGCTGGTGAAGACGGCGCTCACGGTCAGCAAGGCGGCGGCTCACCTCGGGGTCAGCGAAGGGCGGATCCGTCAGCGGCTGGGAAAGCGGGAGCTCTACGGGGTGGCCTTCGGGCGCGAGTGGCGGCTGCCCGCCTTCCAGTTCACCCCCGAGGGTGAGGTGCCGGGCTGGGCCTTCGTCGCGCCGCGCCTGCCGGCGGAGGTCGCCGCGGTCGAGGTCGACGCCTGGTTCACCCACCCCAACCCCGACCTCAACGTCGGGGAGGACGAGGAAGCCGTCTCGCCCCGGGACTGGCTCTGCGCGGGGCGCTCGGTGAAGGCCGTGGCACAGCTCGCCGCCGACCTCGGGTAAGCGGCGGGCGTGCCCAAGTTCCCCGAACCTCCGTCCCCGGAGACCTTCGTCCGCGACGGCCAGCTCGTCACCCACCCCGCGGGCGCGCGTCTCTGGCGGATCTACGCGCAGGGCGGCAAGCACCCCACCCAGTGGCGGGACTTCCGCCACTACGGGCCGGCGAACGCCCGCTTCGACCCCCACCTGCCGCCCCCGCGGGTCCAGGACCGCGGCGTGCTCTACGCGGCCGATCGCGGCCCCACCTGCGTCGCGGAGGTGTTCCAGGACACGCGGGTGATCGACCGCTCCCGCAACGCACCCGCCCTGGTCGCGTTCGCCCTCCAACGCCCGCTCCTGCTGCTCGACCTGCACTCCGGCGCCACCCGCCTGGGCACCTCCACCGCCATCTGCTCCGGCGCCCACGCCCGCGCCCGGCGCTGGGCCCAGGCCGCGTACAGCGCCCTCCCCGACATCGACGGCATCCTCTACGGCTCGTCCATGGCCGCCCACACGCCGGCCTTCGCGCTCTTCGAACGGGCCCAGACCGCCCTCCCCGACCGGCCCGACCTGCATCGCCGCCTCGACGACCCCGCCCTGCGGGATCTCGTGCTCAACGCCGCCGCCGACCTGGGCTACCTCGTCGTCTGACCGTGGCCGAGGGCGCGGTTCTCCACCCCGATGCGCACCCACAGCAGCCACGCGTTCGCCAGCGAGAACACCAGCGCGGTGATCCACGCCCCGTGTACCAGCGGCAGCGCGAAGCCCTCGACCACCACCGCGAGGTAGTTGGGATGGCGGAGATAGCGGAACGGCCCGCCGGTGACGAGGGGGAGCCCGGGGACCACGATGACGCGCGTGTTCCACCGCGGCCCGAGGGTGGTGATCACCCACCACCGCAACGCCTGCGCCGCCACCACCAGGGCCAACATCGGCCAGCCGAGCGCGGGGGTGAACGCCCGCTGGCTGCCCTCGACCACACACCCAATCAAGAACGCGGTGTGGAGCACGACCATGACCGGGTAGTGCTCTGCGCCCCGCTCGACGCCCCCCCGCGCGAGGGACCACGCCGCGTTCCGGCGGGAGACCACCAGCTCGGCGACGCGCTCCAGCCCCACCAGGGCCATCAGCGCGAAGTAGGGCGTCACCATTGCAGCAGCACCAGCTCGCTGCAAAAGCCGGGCCCCATCGCGACCAACAGCCCCCAGCTGCCCGGAGGGGGTGGCGACGCGAGGGTGTCGGCCAACACGAAGAGCACCGAACTGGACGAGAGGTTGCCCACCGCGGCGAGCGAGTCCCAGGTGCGTTGCAGGGCCGACTTGGGCAATCCGAGCTCCTCCTGCAGGGCCTCGAGCACCTTCGGACCGCCCGGATGGGCCACCCACGCGGCGATGTCCGCGACCGCGAGCCCGTGGTCGGCGAGGAAGGCCTGGATGTCGTCGCGCAGGTGGCGCCGGACCATCTCGGGCACCTCGGACGACAGCACGATCTTGAACCCGCTGTTCCCGACCTGCCAGCCCATGACGTCTTCGGTGTCCGGGTAGAACACCGAGCGGGTCGAGACCACCCGCGGCCCGACGGTGCCGCGGCGGCTGCCGGTGAGCACCACTGCCGCCGCACCGTCCCCGAACAGGCCGGTGGCCACCAGGTTGGGGACCGAGAGGTCGTCCCGTTGCAGCGTGAGGCTGCACAGTTCGACCGAGAGCAACACCACGAGGTCGTCGGGATGGCCCTTGAGGTAGTCGGCGGCGCGGGCCACGCCGGCCGCTCCCGCCACGCAGCCGAGCCCGAAGATCGGCGTCCGCTTCACGTCCGAGCGCAGGCCGAGACGATTGACCAACCGCGCGTCGATGGACGGAGCCGCCACGCCGGTGACGGTGGTGAACCAGATGCCGTCGACATCGGACGGGACGGCCCCAGCCGCCTCCAGCGCCCGGGTCACCGCGCGACCGCCCACCTCGGTGGCGACGCGGACGAAGGCACGATTCGCGGTGCTGAAGTCCAGATCCAGGTACGCCTCGGCCGGGAGCGCGAGGTGTCGCCCCCCCACCATGGCGTTGCGGTGGAGCTGCTCGATGCGTCCGACGTTGTGATGCCGAGCCGCCCACGCGGTCCGGAACGCGCCGATGAGCGTCTCCTGGTCGACGTAGTGGTCGGGGAGGGCGCGGCCCACAGCGGCGATGTGCAGGAAATCTCCGAGGGACCAGAACGGTAAGCACCGATGGCGCCGCCGCCGCGCGTCTCCGGATACAGGTCCGTATGGTGCTCATCGTGGCCCTCGCCTCCGCCGCCCCGCTCACGCTGGACGCCAGCGCCTCCACGCTGGGCTTCTCGGTCGGCTCGACCCTCGAGGAGGTCACCGGTCGGGCGCCGACCTACACCGGGTGGATCGACCCGGTGGCCCGCACCGGGAAGCTGTTCGTCGTGGCGGCCGACCTCCGCACCGGGCTGGGGCCGCGGGACGCGCGCCTGCTCGCGTACGCGATCGAGGTCGCCCGTTTCCCCGACATCACCCTGTCGGTCGTCGACGGCGTGGGGCTGTCCCCCTCCGGCGCCGGGGAGGCCATGCTCCGCGGGAGCCTCACCATCCGGGACGTGAGCCGACCGCTCGACGTACCGGTCCACTACGGCTGGGAGGGCACCTCGCTGCGCTTGAGCGGCCATGTCGAGCTGAGCTGGGCCGACTTCGGGATCCCCGACCCCTCGGTGCTGGTGGCGACGGTGAGCCCGCAGGTGACGGTCCACTTCGACGTCGTGGCGCGCGCCCCCGAGCCGCCCGCCCCACCGACCCCAGGATAGAAGCCGCCATGCCTCCCAGCCTCTCCACTCTCCACCTCACCGTCGACGGCGCGGTCGCCCGGCTCGAGCTGAACCACGGCAAGGCCAACGAGATGGGGAGCGCGCAGCTCGCCGAGCTCGCCGAGCTCACCGCGTGGCTCGCCACCGGAGAGGTCCGCGCCCTGATCACCTGGTCCCGGCGCACGTCGTCGAAGGGCACCGGCATCTTCATCGCCGGCGCGAACGTGACCGAGCGGGTCGGTTGGCCGGACGACCGCATCAAGGCCCACGTCCGCCACCAGCGGGAGACGATGGGCCGACTGCGGCGCGCCCCGGTGTTTCACGTGGCGGTGGTGGACGGGGTGGCGCTGGGCTGGGGTACCGAGTTCCTCCTCTGCTGCGACTACCGGATCGCCGGCCCCGGCGCCCGCTTCGCCCTCCCCGAGACGGGCCTCGGCATCCTCCCCGGCGCGGGCGGCAGCTCCGAGCTGCCCGGTCGTATCGGGCTGAACCAGGCCCTCCGCCTCGGGATGACGGGCGAGCAGATCGACGCCCGCGAAGCGGTCCGTATCGGACTGGTCGACGAGACGGCCGACTCCCTGGACGCCGCGCTCGCGCGGGCCGACGCCCTCGCCCAGAAGGCGGCCACCCGCTCCCCCACGGCGATCGCCGCCTACAAGGCCGCCGCCCTCGCCGCCGAGGGGCTGCCCGGGCCGGCCCGGGAGGCCGTCGAGGCGCGCGCCTACGAACACTGCGTGGACAGCGGGGAAGCGGCCGTGGGCCGGGCCAACTTCGCGGCGTCCTCCGAGGGCCGACCCGCGCCATGGGGGCCGTTCCGGTCATGGTCGCCCTGATCCTGCTGCTGGCCTGTACCACCCCGCCCGGCATGGCCGGCTGCGACACCCTGCGCGACACCATGAAACGCGAGGAGTGTCGGTTCACCGAGGCCAAGAAGCTCGCCGCCACGCCCGAGGCGCTCGACGCCGCGCTCGTCGGCCTGGACCCCACCAACCGGGACCTCCTCCTGGTGCGCCTCGCGATGGACACCCCGACCTCGTCCGCGGTCCTGTGCGGTCGGGTGACGACCGACATCGGACGCCAGCGCTGCCAGCAGATCCTGGGCCGTCCGCACCTGCGCGGTCAGGCCCCGTGAACGCCGGCATCGCGGCCTTCGGCGTCGCCCTCGGCCTCGCCTCGCTCGCGTGCACGGGCGCTGCGGCCCCCGATCCGGTGCTCAGCGCCCTTCCTACCGGCTCGGCGCGCGCCATGCTCGACGCCTGCGCCGCCGAGCCCTTTCCCGAGCTGAGCTGGGGATGCCGCATCGAGGCCTCGGCCGCCGCGGGCCGGGAGGGCGACGCCGACCTGGTCGAGCAGGCCTGCGCGCCGATCACCAACGCCGTGTGGGCCGACGAGTGCCACTTCCGCGCCGGCGAGGAGCTGGGTCGCCACGGGCACACCGCGTTTGCGCTGGAACAATGCGGGAAGTCGAAGCAGTACGGCCGCTTCTGCCTGACCCACGCGGGCTGGGGGATGCTGGCCGACACCACGCGGGACGCGACCCAGTGGGTGCAGTACGCGGCGGACGTCCTTCCGCCCGAGCTGCAGGCCGAAGCGGCCGACATCCTTCGCGCGCGCTGGTGGTTCAACCACTACGTCGGGACCGGCGCCGCCGACCCCCGTGCCGCCAGTCAGGCGAGCCCCGAAGAAGGCCCGCACGCGCGGGGGGCCTGGGCCATCGAGATCCTACGCCTCACCGACGGCGACGAGGCCATCGCCCGCGCCGTCTGGGAGGGCCGGCTGGGCGCCCCGCCGGGCACCCCGCTCCCACCCGCCCAGCGGGTCGGTCGCTACGACGTCGGCATGCCCATCCCCGAGGAGACGAAGCTCCCGCACGTCCGCACCTTCGGCGACGCGCGCCGGCTCGTCGGCACCTCCGTGGACGAGGACCTCGCCATCGCGCTCCTGGAGGCCCGGTACTTCCTCGGCGCCCCGACCGGCGCACCGTTCCGCGCTGCCCTGGACGACCCGCGGCCGCGGGTCCGGTACACCGCGTTCCACCTGTTCCGCATCCTCCCCTCGTCGGACCCCGCCGGCACCCTCGCCCGCTACACCAACGATCCCGACCCGATCGTGAAGGCGCACATCGCCGACGCGATCAAGTACCGGACCTGGGAGGGACGGCCCGCCCAGCCCGGTGGACCGACCGCGGGCGCCGCTACTCCCCCTTCTTCGGGTTCCACGTCAGGCCCGCCATCCCCGCCGCGCTGAGCGCGTCGTAGGTCCATTGGGCTTCGTCGGCGAGGTCGGACCCGTGGATCCAGGCGGCTTCGGCGAGGAACAGGAGCGAGACCTCGTCGCTCACCTTCGGCCGCCAGCCGATCCCGAGGCTGGCTTCGCCGAACACCGAGGGCTCCCCCTCCGCGAAGGCCACCGCGCCGACCGCGCCCACGAAGGGCCGGAGATCGGGGACCGCCTCGACCGACACCACGCCACCCACGTGCACGCCGACCTGCCCGAGGGTCGCCGGTTCACCTGAGAAGATGCCGCCCACGCCGGTCAAGACCGCGAAGTCGACCGGCGTGTCCTCGGCCCCGATCACCCGCACCATGATCTCGGCCCCGGGCATGACCCAGCCCTCGGGGAAGGCGGCGCCGACCGAGACCTGGACGTCGTCGGTGGCGGACCAGGCCACCTCCCCGGCGGGAACACCCACCGGATCGGCCGCCGCGAGATCCAGCGCCGGGAGCGAACCGCCGTAGCCGGCGCTGAACTCCAGGCTGCCGGCCGGGGCGAGGTAGCCGTCGGTCCGGACTCCGACGATGGTGGGCGGAACACACGCGACCAACAGCGACCAAAGCAAAAGCATGGAACCTCCTCCGCGCCGACCCTACTGTGTCGCCGGGAAGGAGGTTCCTTCAAGCCGCGCCGAAAATCAGCTGACGCCGACCGCCGACCACGCCGACGCCACCGCGGAGTACTCGGTGGAGGTCGACCCGTAGAGCGCCGCCGCCGCGCTCAGCGTCGCGGTGCGCGCGCCCGAGAAGTCGGTGCTCGAGGTCATGTAGTCGGTGAGGGCGAGGTAGAAGATCGCCGCCGCCTTGTCCTTGCCGATGCCGGTGACCGCTCCGCCGACGTGGTTCGTCCCGCCCTGCGAGAGGAGGTAGAAACAGTTGTTGGGGATGCCCGAGTTGATGTGCACCCCGCCGTTGTCGCTGCGGCCGGTGTAGCGCTCGGTGTAGTGGTCCGGGTCGTCGTCGGAGGTGTAGCCGTAGTTGGCGGCGCTGTGAGGGGTGTCCATGTACCGGATCGCGTCGCCGCCGATGTAGGTGTCCTCGCCGATCTTCCAGTCGCCGCTGGCGCCCAGCGCGTAGAACTCGACCATCGTCCCGAAGATGTCCGACATGGACTCGTTGAGCGCCCCCGACTGGTTGCTGTAGGTGAGGTTGGCCTCGTACTGGGTGACGCCGTGGGTCACCTCGTGGCCGAGGATGTCCAGCGAGCCGAAGGAGTCGTAGTTGCGGCCGTCGCCCGCGCCCAGCACCAGGTAGGAGGTGCTCCAGTAGGCGTTGTTGTAGCTGCGGCTGTAGCGGGCCTTCGCGGTGATGAGCCCGCCCGAGCCGTCGGCCGCGCTCATGGTGGTGGGCCCGCCGGTGCCGTTGATGCCGTTGCGCGCGTAGGTGTAGTAGAAGAAGTCCCAGGTGGACTGGAGCCCGTAGAGCGCGTCCACGCCGTCGTACTGCGAGCTGGAGGTGAAGCCCCCGTCGCTGTCGCTGAAGCGGGTGGTGCAGGTGGTCTTGTTGCTGCAGTCGTAGACGCCGACCTTACGGCCCACGTCTTCGAGGTAGTAGGTGGACCCGTTCTTGGAGCCGTTCATGGTGAGCGAGCCGTAGTAGGTGCTCGTCCCGGTGACGGAGTTCGACGAGGTGTGGAGGTCGTTCCAGCCGGTCACGACCTCGCCGGAGTGGGCGTCCACGAAGAGCAGGGGCGCGGCGGGCTGGAGACCGAGGCGCTCGTCACGGTCGAAGTCGGACTGCATCCGGATCTTCCAGGCGAGGTGATCGCCGTCTTCGAGGCGGATGACCATCAGCTCGGTGTCGAGCGCTTCGAGGCCCATCGCGGTGAGGTTCGCCTCGGCGAGCGCGACGTCCACCGCGTCGTCCAGGCCGACCGCGGGGGTGAGGTCCAGATCGGGGTCGATGTCGGACTGGATGGAGTCGGTGAAGTTCTTCAGGCGGCCACGACCGTCGAAATGCAGGATCGCCTCCCCTTCGAACACCGGAACGTCTTCCACGTACTGCTGGACGCGCACGCTGCGGATGCCGGTGCTGGGGGTGACCCGCATCCGCTCGATCTCCACGTTCCAGGAGCCGTCGGGCAGGCCGAGCTCCGTGGCGTAGGCGTCGATCACCGCGTAGGAGCGCTGCTCGAAGCCACGCGCCTCGGCGCCCGTGAGGGGTACCGGCGCGGCGAGGCGCGGCATCGCCATCGCGAGACCGGGAGTGAGGAGCGCGAAGAGAGGCACGTAGAACGACGGACGGACGGACATGGACACTCCGGGTACGGGGCTATTTGCGCAAATTGCATAAGGGATCGCAAGCGACCCTGGATGATTTCGTAAGGGTTCGTAAGGTCGGCGTCAGACACGCGTCGCGGACGCGACCCCGATAGAACGGCCCCATGTACGACCTCTTGATAGTCGGCGGCGGAATCGTGGGGTGTGGCTGCGCCCGCGACGCGGCGATGCGCGGCCTCTCGGTGTGCCTGGTCGACCAGAACGACATCGCCTTCGGCACCTCCTCCCGGTCCTCGAAGCTCGTCCACGGAGGGCTGCGCTACCTGGAGCAGGGCGAGTTCTCGCTGGTTTTCGAGGCGGTCACCGAACGGCGGGTCCTGATGGACATCGCGCCCCACCTGGTCAACCCGCTCGGGTTCCTGTTCCCGGTCTACAAGAAGTCGCGCCGCGGTGTCTTCACCGTCAACCTCGGCATGTGGCTCTACGACGGCCTCTCCTTGTTCCGCACCCCGCGGATCCACCGGAACCTGTCGTCTAAGGATGTAGCGAAGGAAGAACCCGCGTTGACCCAGGTGGATCTCAAGGGCGCCCCCCTCTACTACGACTGCGCGACCGACGATGCCCGGCTCACCCTGGAGAACGCGATGGACGCCGCCCGGATGGGCGCGGAGATCCGCACCTGGACGCGCGTGGTGGGGTTCACGCGGGACACGACCGGCCGGGTGACGGGCGCGACCGTTCGGGACGAGTTGAGCGGGGTCGAGTCGGTGATCGACGCGCGGGCGGTGATCAACGCGACGGGACCGTGGACGGACGCCACGCGCGGCATCGGGAAGACGCACGCGCACGTGCTCCGGCCCACCAAGGGGGTCCACATCGTGGTCGACCGGGCCCGCCTCCCGGTCACGAACGCGGTGGTCTGCTTCCACCCCACCGACGGGCGCGTGCTCTTCGCCATCCCGTGGGGGGATCGCACCTACGTGGGGACGACCGACACCGACTGGAGCGGGGACCCCGCGCTGGTGGCCGCCGACGCCGCTGACGTCGGCTACCTGCTGGCGGCGGCGAACTCCTACTTCCCGGCGGCGAAGCTGGTCACCGACGACGTCATCGCCACCTGGGCCGGGCTGCGCCCCCTGATCGCGCAGGACGGGAAGGCCTCCTCCGTGAGCCGAGAGCACGAGGTCATCGTCGATCCGGACGGCCTCATCACCGTGGCCGGCGGCAAGCTCACCACCTACCGAAAGATGGCCAAGGACGTCGTGGACCGCGCGGTCGCCCTGCTGCGCCTGACGGCCGGTCTCGCGCACGAGCTCCGCGAAGCCCACACCGCCCGAAATCCGCTCCCGGGCGCGGTCGGTTGGCCGGAGGACGACGACCAGGCCCGGGTAGAGGCGGCCATTCGGGCCGCGGGCCCCGCCGACGAGGCCACGGCGCGCCTCTTCGCCGTGACCTACGGGACGCGCGGGACCGACGTCGCGGCCCGGATGCTCGCCAACCCCGCCCTCGCCGCACCCCTCGTGGCCGGGCGCCCCGAGCGCCTCGCGCAGGTGGACTGGGCCGTGGACATGGAGCTCGCCAAGACCGTCACCGACGTGATGGTGCGCCGCACGCAGCTCTACTTCCGCGACCACGACCAGGGGTTGGCGGCCGTCGAGCTGGTGGCGGCGCGCATGGCCGAGAAGCTCGGGTGGGACGACGCGCGGCGCGCCCGGGAGGTGTCGGCCTATCGGGAAGAGGTGGCGCGCTCACGCGCGTGGCGCACGGCGTAGCGACCTAGCAGGATGCTGCAGAACCCTCCCATCGGATACTCGCCCCCCCGACCCGGGGTCGGCGCCGCTCGTCAGTCACGTGTCCCGACACGCTCCTTCCTCGCGAATCGCGCGCCCGGCGCGCCCTACGTCCTTGGTCAAACCTTTGGTTTGACCAAGGCTTTCGCCGATGCTCTTCGAGCGCTCGCCAACCGCGGACCGGGGGGGCTTCGTCTGCTCGGTCCGGGTTCTGCAGCAGCCTGCTAGTGCGGGTCCCCGTCCTGCTCACCC
>JAYVAS010000851.1:0-3987 GCA_043750895.1 Pseudomonadota bacterium | reverse complement strand
TCAGCACCTTCCCGACGACGCGATCGGCGGCTCGGGGGAGGGGTCCACGTGCATGGGGGCGGGCCTCGCGGGTGACTTCGACTTCGACGGGGATGGCGTTGACGAGGTCGTGGTGGGCGCGCCCTTCTACGAGTCGGGCGGAGGGAGCAACGGCCCGTTGTACGGGCGTGGCCGGGCGGTGGTCTACTCGGGCGCGTCCCTGGCCGGCGGCGTGCTGGTTCGCGACGCGACCTACGACGGGGTCTCGCTCTACGACCAGGCCGCGAAGGGCGTGTCGGGCGTCCCCGACGTGAACGGGGACGGCTTCGACGAGGTGGCGATCGGGTCCGTGGGGAGCGGGTTGTGGATCGTGTCCGGCCCATCGGGGGGGGGAGGGACGCCGCAGCCCCTCGACGACGTCGCGATCGGCCGGTTGGAAGGGGGCGCCCCGTTGCCCACCACCCTCGGCGACGTCGATGGCGATGGCCTCGTAGAGCTCGCGGTGATCGGGACGACGGAGGCGGTGGTCGACGTCTATGCGGGCGCCTCCCTGACCGGCACCTTCACGCCGGAGGCGGCGATCCTGTCGATCACTGTCGCCGACCCCGACCTCCCGTACGCCCCGGTTCCGGTGGGTGACCGCGACGGCGACGGCACGCCGGACGTGTTCATCCAGGCCCTCGTCTCCTGCGACCGCCTGATCGCGGGCGGCGTCGCCACCGTCGCGCTCGACACCTCGAACTCGTTGGCATTTTTCGACCCCGACGGCGACCGGATGGTCCGGAACGTGGCCGTGGGCGACTTCGACGGGGACGGGGCGTCGGACCTGTCCGACGACGGGCGTGCCGACGGCTACGACGAGGTCTATTTGTTCCATCTCACCGACCTCCCGGCCGTGGGGACCCTCGCGGCCGAGAGTGCCTTTCGCGTCCTCGATCAGGGGGGCACGAACGCGTACTCTACTGGCCACCGCGCGATCCCGATCGATTGGAACGGCGACGGGATCGACGATCTGCTCTCGTTCTCCTTCGGCGACTGGGCGGCGTACGCGCCCGTACAGGTCGGGAACGTCTACCTGGGGCGGTGATCCTCCCGGTGTCTCATGCCTCCTTCGGTGGTCCGGGCCCCTCCCCGGCCTGCACGCGGCTGCGGGTCGCCACCGACCGCGGGCTGGACTGGCAGCAGGCGGCGAACGTCTTCGACGCGGTCGCCCGAGGCGCCGCTACGGGCGCAGCTCAGCGCCGCGGGTCTCGTCGTGCGAGGGCCGTGAGCAGGGACGCACTGGCGCCGGGGATCACGGCACCCGCTGGGGCGCCAGGTCACGCCGTCGCCCCGGCGACGACGACCCGCAACGGACCAGACGTGGTCACTCCTCGGTCCGCTCCTTCCTATCGCCTGCCGCGGCGACCTGATCGCGGCCGTGTCCCTTTGCCCAGTAGAGCGCCGCGTCGGCGTCCTTGATCAACTCCGCGGCCGTCGTCTCCGGACCCGCGATGGCGTAGCCGATCGACACCGAGACGGTCCCGTTCGGTGCGCCCGAGTGCACACGCCCCACCTCGGCGATCGCCGCGTGGATCCGCTCGGCGACGATCCGAGCGCTCGTCGTCCCGTGCGGGAGCACGACCACGAACTCCTCCCCCCCGTAGCGGGCGGCGAAGTCGAAGACCCGCGCCTTCCGTCGGAGGACTGAGGCGATCTCCCGCAGGCAGGCGTCGCCGGCGGGGTGCCCATAGAGATCGTTGTAGCGTTTGAAGTGGTCGACGTCGATCATGAGCAACCCGACCGGATCGGCATCCCGCTTGCCCCGCTCCAGCTCGCGGGCGAGGACCAGATCGAGATGCCGCCGATTGCCCAACCCGGTCAGCCCGTCGGTGAGGGACCGCTCCCGAAGGTCGTCGGCGAGGTGACGAAGCGCCGCGTTCGCCTCCTCGAGGGCCTGCGTCCGCGCCTGCACCTCCGCGTCGATCACCCGGCTCTGGGTGAGGAGGCGCCGGCTGCGGCCGACCGACCGCAGGAGCACGTCGAGTCCAGTACCGAGGCCCTCCAGCAACCCCGCCATCCGGGCGGCGAGCCCGGGGTGGCCCACGCGGAGGAGCAGCACCGTCGCGACCGGGCCCCGGCCGACGAGCGGCGAGGTCACCTGGCACTCCAGGCGATAGTCGCCGGGGGGAAGGGAGGAGAAGCGCACCGACGCATCGGCGACGGGGGCGGACCACCGTTCGTCGAAGCCCACGAGGAAGAAGCGGAAGTCGAGGTGGCGGTGGTCGACGAACCATGCCGCGAACACCGAGACCTCCACGCTCCACTTGCCGGGCGGGACCACCCAGCCGTCCCCGTCCGGCTCCGGGACCACCCCCGCCCACTGGACCCGGTCCAGGTGGACCGACGGCGGGGTGTCGAACCGGTGGAGGGCGTCGAGGTCGACGGTCAGGAGGCCGGCGTTGACCCCGCAGTAGAGCACCGACCCGGGTCCGCGGGTGAGCGCCCGGCTGGTGGTGAACTCCCAGTCCCCTGCCCCACGCAGGCCGGTCACCCGACGCAGCGTCTCCCCCGTGACGACATCAAGGATCCACAGCCCGGCGACCGTGGTCGCTGGCGCCGAGGCCTCGGTCGCGGCCACCGGCGACGCGGCCAGATCGAGGTGCCGATCCAGTCGTTCGCCGGAGACCCGCAACGCCGAGGTGTGCTCGTACTTGATGGCGAACACCGCCCCCCGGGCGCCGATGTCGACGTCGCGCACGGCCGTACGGAGGCAGCTGACGCACGCGACTCCGGAGTTGTCGGTGGCCGCCCAGACGTTGCCGAGCGCATCCAGGTGGAGGTGGTTGATCCGGCTCCCGAACCGGTACTGGTCGACCGCGCGCGGCGGGCCGACTCCCATCCGGTAGACCAGGAGGTGCTCACCCCACCCGACCCAGCAGGTGTCCCCCTCGACCGCGAGCGCCCCGACCACGCCGTCCACCCCCCCCGTCGGCCGGACGGCGTGGATGGTCGCTCCCTCCCGGTCCAGCCACCAGAGCCCGCCGCTCCCCCCCACGATGAGCTCGCCGCTGGGGCCGACACACAGGCTCTCGATGGCCGTGCCCGGGGGCAGGTCGGGGTTGCGCAACCGGCGGAGGTGGTGGCCCTCGAAGGCCACCAGGCCCAGCCGCGACGAAGCGGCGACCACCACGTCGTCATCGACCCGCGCCACGTCGCGGACGAAACCGATGTCGTCGGCAAAGAGCACCTGCATCGCGCCGACGGGCGAGGTCGGGTCCACGTGCACCACCCCCTGGGCGGTCCCGAGCCAGACGTGGGCCCGCTCCGCGTTGATGCACTCCACGAGCCCATACGGCCAGGCCTCCCGACGCAGCCGCGGGATCGAGATCCCGTCCGGCGTGACCACGTCGACCCCGAGGTCGGATCCGAGCCAGATGCGCTGGTCGGCCGCGACCGTGGCCGTTCGAAGCCCGGCCGCCAGCAGGCCGTCGCGCCGGTCGAAGACCCGGACGCGGCTGCCGTCGTAGCGGGAGAGCCCCGCGGGACCGGCGAAGTAGAGTCGGCCGAGGACGTCCAGCGCGACGGTGTGAACCTGGTTGCTGGGCAACCCGCCGTCTCGGTCGATAACGAATTTCATGGTATGGCCAGCTAACTACGTCCGACCGCCGCCCCTCTTTCCGTAGTCTCTTCTTTTGGCGGGCGCTGCGGCTCGGATGGGGGAGGCGGGGTGAGATCAACACCGGATCTTCGCGTCACCACCGCGCCGGACACTCACTCCCGACCGCGAGCCACTCATCAACAAACGCCGCCCGTGCCACCACGAACGCTCTCAACTCCTCCACCGCGGCCGCGTGTTGGTCGAGCGAGCAGGTGCGGTGTGGGTCCTCGGCGAGGGCCTCGGCAATCTGGTTGTCCCAGGTGTCGATCCGGGTTGTCAGCTCCTTGGGGTCGAATTGGGCGCGGGCGCGTCGCACCGCGTCGGCGAATCGGCCGCACCAGGTGGGGTCGGCGAGTACGATTTTCACC